>JBMZCU010000133.1:0-8496 GCA_049613705.1 Pseudomonadales bacterium
GCTAAAGTTCTTCGATGCCGTTGTCGGCGGGCGCTCGGTGGGTACGCCTGGCACCGTCAAACTGATGCAACACATGCACGATAAACACGGCGTAAAGCCCTGGAAAGGACTGTTTACGCAAGCACAGGGGCTGGCCAGTGATGGCTTTCGCGTCTCGCCGCGCCTTGCAAGTTCTATTGCCCGAGATCAGCAACGCCTGCGCAGCCGAGAGGATACACTGCGCTATTTCTTCGATCGCCAAGGCGCTCCTTTACAGGCCGGAAGCACACTGAAAAACCCCGCCTATGCTCATACGCTTGAGCGCTTAGCCAACGAGGGTAACAGCGCTTTCTACACTGGCAGTATTGGCGCCGATATCGTCGCAAAAGTACAGTCTGATGCGCAAAACCCAGGCATGCTCAGCACTGAAGATTTAGCGCTCTACAAAGTGATAGAGCGCCCTGCGGTGTGCGCCCCATATTTGGATTACTCAGTGTGCGGTATGGGCCCTCCGAGCTCTGGAGCTCTGAGTGTCGGTCAAATCTTGGGGATCAGCAGCCACTTCGACTTAAAACAGCTAGGCCCCGAGAACAGCACAAGCTGGCAAATCATCGGTGACGCTTCGCGCCTGGCCTTTGCCGATCGCGCCCGCTACATGGCTGACAGCGATTACGTTCCCATGCCTCAAGGCCTGCTGGACCCGGATTATCTTGCCGCACGGGCAGATTTGATCACCCCGGGGGCAGCCTTAAGTGCCAGTGCAGTTAGCGCCGGTGAGCCAAACTGGGGGCAAAAAAAGCAGATTGCCTATGCCGATGATGTCTCTCTAGAGCTCCCCTCAACCAGCCACTTTGTGATCGTCGACAGTCAGGGCAACGTGCTCTCGATGACGACAACCATCGAAAACGGTTTCGGCTCGCGCCTGATGAGTAACGGCTTTTTACTCAACAATGAACTCACTGACTTCTCTTTCAAAACTCACAGCGACGGCTACCCTATTGCCAATCGCCTAGAGCCTGGCAAGCGTCCACGCTCGTCGATGGCACCGAGCATCGTAATGCGAGATGCCAAGCCTGTCCTTGCGATCGGCTCCCCTGGAGGCTCACGTATCATCGGCTATGTTGCCAACTCACTCATCTCGCTGCTGACCTGGGAGCTACCGTTGCAAGAAGCGCTAAATGCCCCTCATCTGATCAACCGCTTTGGCACCTATGATCTAGAGGCCAACAGCAATGCCGAAAACCTACAGCGCGAGCTCGAGCAAATGGGGTTTAACACTAAAATACGCGACCTAAACTCTGGGCTCCACGCGGTGCAAATCACCCCGCAGGGGCTAGTAGGTGCAGCTGACCCGCGCCGCGAAGGCACTGTGATGGGCGAGTAAGCCCTGCAAATAGCGCGCTGAGCTTTACAGCCCTACCACAAAGCTCAGCGCGCTCGTTCCCCGACAAGCACAAAAACTGAATATCCAGCTGTGCTCGCCCCTTTCTCCTCTGGCGCTATTCAATATCGTCTTTCCCAGATATTTCATAAACTTATGAAGTAACAGCGTTTATTCCTATAGCACTAAAAGTGACGCCAAAAAGCACTTGAACAACACGCCAGGTTCATAATATATTCATTAAGCGCGCTATTTTTAGAACACAGGATCCTAAAAATTCTAAACAGTTAAGAGACGGTATGAACAACTCCAAAAGCCAGGCGCACTCGCCAAGTGCCAAAGGCAGGAGAGTTCGCGAATCAGGCAGCCTTCACAGGCCAATCGATTTTCACCGCTCATGACCACTGAACGATCACGGAAGACGTGTATTACAGGAGTCTACGACTATGTCAGAATTACCTAGCTTTGATAATTTGCTCGACCTGCACCGCAAAGATCCAGAGGCGTTCGAGGCAATGCGACACCAAGTGCTGGACGATTATATCCACAGTATTCCCAACCCTCGCCGGCGGCGAATAGAAGGGCTGCAATTTAAAATCGATGCCAGACGCAAACTCGCCGACACTCCGATGGAAGCCTGCATTGAAATGTCTAATATGATGCATGAGACGTTTTGGGAGATGAGCTGTTCACTCAACGGCTTCAGCAGTATCAGCAGTGAAGAAGAGCTCGCCGCACTGGAGGCCCAGCAAAATAAACCCAGCGCGACCATACTCACATTCAAGCCGCTGAACTAGCTCCCAGTACAAAGAGCCTAACGGCTTAGGGAGTGTGCGCATAAGTCCAAAACACCCCTGGCGCACAGGTTTTTTCATGATTTAGGCGGCGCTCACAGGCGAGCGGATTGTCCGATGAAGAGGGCTAACAAAGCGCATGAATCATCCTGTGCGCCCCGTAACTTGCCTATGTTCACAAAGAAAGCTAAGGGGCCAACTCCTTTGCCTACTGGAAGTAGGTAATTGGCGAGAGCTGGACGCGTTAGCCTTGTCAGAAAGCTGCTTAAACACGCTGTATTAACTGCGCTTTCTCACCCGTGATCAGTATCCCCCTCTCAATGGCCATAGTTATCCACAATACCCAGAGAGCATGCTCAGAACATGTGGGGACTTGTTAGTACGCCCTTAGGCTCTAGCTAAGATCAATGATTAGATATCAAGCAGTTGCATAATTTACTCAGCGCACTACACTCGAGCTTTTTACGAGGTGCGCGGTGGAGTTTTCATTTGGGATCGAGATCCTTATCCTGCTTTTTTTCACCGCGCTGGCCGCCGGGTTGGTCGACACCCTGGCAGGTGGTGGCGGACTAATCTCTCTACCCGTGCTACTACTGGTGCAAGTTCCCCCCATACAAGCCCTTGCCACTAATAAGCTGCAGGGCGCTTTCGGCACTTTCACAGCTGCCGCCACTATGCTGAAAAAACGTATGGTACGCTGGCGCGACATTCGCGTAGCCTTCGCGATGAGTTTGCTGGGGGCCTCTCTCGGTACACTCTTGGTGCAACAGATTGACACCCAAACCTTAGAGCTAGTGATACCTGTGTTGATGTTTGCACTGGGAACTTACCTACTGTTCAACAAGGGCGCCGGTGCCCAGGAGACTAAGGCTAAAATTTCGGCGCGCGCACACAAGTACATTGTCGTCCCTATCATTGGTTTTTACGATGGTTTTTGGGGGCCAGGGGCAGGCTCTTTCTTTACTGTGACTAGCATTTACTTCCGCGGTAAACAGCTGATAGCGGCAACCGCGGAGACCAAGCTGCTGAACTTCGCCAGCAACGTGGCTTCTCTCGTGGTCTTTATCTGGGCGGGTCAGGCGATCTGGGAAATAGGCCTGGTGATGATTGCCGGTCAAATTGCCGGAGCCATGCTTGGCAGCCGCATCATAGTCAAAGGCAACATCAGCTTTATCCGCCCGGTGATTATCTTTATCTGCTTTGCCGTGGCGATACGCTACACCCTGCCACTGTTGTAGTGGCAGGGCTCGCGGACGCGGATCACAAAGAGCGCGCTCAACTGGCGTTGGAAGCGTTCTTCTCTAGCGCGATGTAATTGTCTATCCCCGCGATCTTGTCTTCGCTGTGGTGATTGACATAGAGCACTGTGGTCTGTGTATCTACACAGATCTTCTCAATCAGCGCGAGCACGAGCTGGCGGTTGATATCATCTAAACCTAGGCAAGGTTCGTCCAAAATCAGTAGCGGCGGGTGCTTGACCATAGCGCGCGCAATCAGCAGCAGACGCTGATCGCCGTAGGACAGCTGGGTAAACGTCTTATCAGCGCGATCACTCATTCCCAGCAGTGCGAGCCACTGGTCGGCAATTTTCTTTTGCGCATCGGTCGATTTAGTGTACAGACCTATGCTGTCGTAAAAGCCCGAAATAATGACGTTGCGCAGGCTTGTCCCCACCCGGTACTCCCACTGCAGCGCAGTAGAAACATAACCGATGTACTGCTTGATCTGCCAGATACTTTCACCGCTGCCACGCTGAAAGCCAAAGACAAAGATATCATTGCTGTAGCACTGCGGATGATCGCCGGTAATCAGCGAGAGAATTGCCGTCTTGCCACTGCCGTTGGGGCCGCTGAGCTGCCAGTGAGCTCCGCGCTCAATACGCCAGTTGAACCCCTCTACAATGTGCTGATCGCCGTACTTGATACTGATATTTTTCAGGTTTACCAGTGGGTTACTCTCATCGAGGGTGTCAAAGAGTTCACGGCTCTGCGGTGGGGGAATCTGCAGGTCCGTGGTTTTTAAGTGCATCAACTGGAAAATTTCATCGTAAGCCTTGCGATCACTTACAGCCACCTTGTGCGCCAGACTCGCAAGCCCTTCGCCGGTACTTTGCATATAACCGATATGTGTGACAAAGGATGGGATTTCATCAAAGCGATTGAACACCATTAACATGCTCAAGTGCGCACTCTGGCGCACTAGGTATTGTTGCAGCATCGCCAACGTATCAGCATCTAGGCCGTCAAAGGGTTCATCGAGTAAGAGCAGATCTGGCTGACTGGCCAGTGCGCGAATCAGCATTATCTTGCGCGTCTCACCGGTGGAGAGTTTGCGAAAAGCGCGCTCCAACAGATACTCCAGACGGAACATCGCCACCAGCTCAGTAACAATATCGGCCGCAAAGCCCTCCTCGCGCAATAGCTCGTTTACCGTTGTGCCAACGGCGATGACATCGAGGATATCCGCATCGTCTTTTTTGCGCTCGCGCTCGATCAGTTCAGCCTGGGCCTCAAATGAAACCAGTGCTACCTTCTCAGGCAAGCCACTTAGGCTGCCGTTGGTTACTTCACCGTAGCCTGCAAGTGAGGCCAACAACGCCGACTTGCCAGAACCGTTGGCTCCTGTAATCACCCAGTGCTGACCGGGTTCTACCTGCCAATCGATTGCCTGCAAAGCAAAGTGCTGATCAAACTGCACGTCCAGTGCGTTTAATTGAATAGTCATTAACAGTGGTCTCCACTTTCAAAAAGGCAAAAAAAAGCCAAGAGAAACTCTTGGCTTTTTTAAGGGCATCTCTAAAAACCTTGGCACGTTGACGTAAAGCCAGATGCGTCAGAGGTTATTCGAGATGCCCTAAGGTATTTATCGCTTACACGATTTTCTTCATGTCAGACATGTGGCCGCGAAGGATGTTGCCGATTGTCTCAACAGGGTGAGCGCGCAGAGCTGCGTTCACTTCGATCAAACGGGCGTTATCAACGCCGTTATCTGCATCTGCTGTACCTTTACCAATAACATCTGTATCGATGTTCTTCATGAAATCTTGCAGCAGTGGCAGGCAAGCGTGGTTGTACAAGTAGCAACCGTATTCAGCAGTATCAGAGATAGTCGCGTTCATTTCGTACAGCTTCTTACGTGCGATCGTGTTGGCGATCAGCGGTGTCTCGTGGAGTGACTCGTAGTAAGCAGACTCATCGATGATGCCCGCAGCCGTCATTGTTTCAAATGCCAGCTCAACACCTGCTTTAACCATAGCAACCATCAAGATGCCTTTGTCGAAGAACTCCTGCTCTGTGATTTCAACATCGCCCGCTGGGGTCTTTTCAAACGCTGTCTCAGCTGTTTCAGCGCGCCATCCTAGTAACTTGGCATCGTCATTCGCCCAGTCAGCCATCATACCGCTTGAGAAGTTGCCATCCATGATGTCGTCCTGGTGCTTGTTGTAAAGCGGACGCATGATAACTTTAAGCTCTTCAGACAGATCGAATGCTTTAATTTTGTCTGGGTTAGACAGACGGTCCAGCATGTTTGTCACGCCGCCGTACTTCAGCGCTTCTGTGATCACTTCCCAGCCGTACTGGATCAGCTTAGAGGCGTAACCTGCATCCATGCCTTTCTCGACCATTTTGTCGAAGCACAGCAGAGAGCCAGTTTGCAGCATACCGCACAGGATGGTCTGCTCACCCATCAGGTCAGATTTAACTTCCGCGATGAAAGAAGACATCAGTACGCCAGCCTTGTGACCGCCAGTACCTACTGCGTAAGCTTTAGCCAGTGCCAGACCTTCACCCTTAGGGTCGTTGTCTTCGTGAACGGCGATCAGTGTTGGTACACCGAAACCACGCACGTATTCAGCACGTACTTCTGTACCTGGGCACTTAGGTGCAACCATGATAACAGTCAGGTCTTCACGGATTTTCATACCTTCTTCAACGATGTTGAAGCCGTGAGAGTAAGACAGGCAAGCGCCCTGCTTCATCAGAGGCATAACCGCCTCGACAACAGGTGTGTGCTGCTTATCAGGTGTTAGGTTTAGGACAACGTCTGCTGTTGGGATCAACTCTTCGTACGTGCCGACAGTGAAGCCGTTCTCAGAAGCATTTTTCCAAGACTGACGCTTCTCATCAATAGCCGCCTGACGCAGTGCGTAAGAGACGTCTAGACCAGAGTCACGCAGGTTAAGACCTTGGTTAAGACCTTGAGCGCCACAGCCGATTACGACCAGCTTCTTGCCTTTGAGCGCTTCAACGCCCTCAGTGAACTCATCCATGTGCATGAAGCGGCACTTGCCCAACTGCTCTAATTGATCGCGCAGTGTCAGTGTATTGAAGTAGTTGTTAGACATCTTAAATCCCAGTAATTTAGTCAGTGCAGTTAGCTGCACTGATCCTATGAATTGGTGTTTCAAACTCGATGGGGGCACTATACCCGAGTTTCAGCCTTGCGCATATTGATATATTGAGATTTAAGTGTTGCATAAAATGCAACACCAAAACCTTGCGATTAAAAGCAATTCACTCGCGGCCCGCTCTTTAGTAACACTTTGAACAGACCGGCAGGCATTTCACCAAATCGGTTACGCTTTACCTTGGCCTAGAATGTAAGCGGTACTTCTCAAGCCGTCGCGGTCGGCGTAACACCCTTGCAGGTGGCGCGGCCCTATCGCCTGCACCTCACGGCCGTGCATCACGCGCTGGTTGTCAAAGATAATAAGCTCGCCCTGCTCGAGTGTCAGGGTGACCTTACAGTCGTCACCTTGGACAATCGCCATCAGCGCCTGGTAGGCGCCATAGTAGGCATCCATGATTTCAAAGGGCAGCTTCAACGGCGCCAGCGAGCGATTGTTGATGCGCACCGCCTCAATCTCACCGTGACAGTCTAGCTGGATCATAGGGCCGCAGTGCGTCAGGTGTGCATCTTCACTGGCGAACCTGAAAGTGACCGCCTGCTTAGACAATAGCTCGAACGCTTGTGGATCGCGCTCGCGCAGCAGCTGCGCCGCCTTGAAACCGTCGGTCAGCGCCGTGACGCCACCGATATCCGCCTTGACCAGGCAATGCAGCAACTGCAGTGTCGGCACCGGATTGCGATAGGGGTTATCCGTGTGCAAGCTCAACGGAATAGGGGTATAGGCGAGATTGACCGGTTTTTCCTCGCTGATCACTTCAAAGAGATCACCGTAGTTAGTGTTGCGCACAAAGCCGAACTGCTCGACCACCTTGAGAATTGTTCGCGGCACTGTCGGCACGTTGAACAGACGCGCGACGCCGTAGTCGACCACCGCCTGTAACCACTGCCCGCGATAGGCATCGTCTTGCTGCACCCGCGCGTAGTCAAAGGTAGGCAGCTTGTCTTTTAGCTCAGCGCCCCAGATATGCGCTGGTGCCTGTTCACGGGGTTCGCCGTCATAGCGATGCTGCGCTAGAAACGCCTGCGAAAACTCACTGATATGCTCCTCTTCGCCCACCCACTCAATACGCAGCCCATCCGCTGTTTCTGTCACCTGCTTGGGGACAGGGTTAGGATCGAGCAGCCATGTCTCGTGTAGGCGCTGACCACTGGGATGCCGACAGGCACTACACGGACAGTTATCGCGCAGCCAAAGTAGATGGTAACGACACTCTTGATACTCAATATAGGTTTGCATGGCTCTCTCGCTCATCAGTTAACGGCTCTTTACTCTTAGATATATGGCCAGCTCTGGCACGCTGTAGGCCACTGTGCGCCATGCTAAGAAATTGTGTCAAAAAGGGTTAGGGAACTCTCTGCAAGAATATGGATTTTTATGATATAAAGGAAAAATGAAACTGACTGATCAAAAACTCCAGCTCGACCTTATCCGCGCTTACTGGCAACGTGCAGACGACAACTGGCACTACCCCGCGTACCGGCGCCCCTATAACTGGCTGATTCACACACTCAGCGGTCGCGGGCGCGTCGAGTTAAGTGATCGCAGCATTGCCCTAGAACCGCACTCGCTGGTTGTCATCCCGCTCAACCAACTGTGCCACTATCGCTGTAGCGAGCCAATGCACCTAGGCGCCAGTGCCTTTACTCTCACTCTCGATTCGGGGCTCGATCTATTTGAGCTCTACCGCCCACCGAGCGCGCCCATCCCGCTGAAAGACTCCAGCGCTATTGCGGCCATTATAGAGGCCCAGGATTCGCCACAGAGCCACTTCCAAGCCCTGAGTGCAATGTACCAACTGCTGGCGCCACTGATCGAAGCGGCCGCTTTGCGGTGGCCACGTCATCAAAAGGCAACGTTGCTGTTCTTGTTGACCTGAACAAGCGCTCGATCATCAAGACAGTTCCGGTTCGCGACGTAAGCGGTGTCGCGCA
>JBMZCU010000134.1:0-8483 GCA_049613705.1 Pseudomonadales bacterium
CGCCAAGCGTCTGCTCTCGCTGGCGCAGGAGACGCTGGACGCGGTAGGTGACCAGGCCCCCAGCGGCGAGTTGCGCCTGGGCTCTATGGAGGCGGTGGCCGCCACGCGACTGGTGGAGCCTGTGATGCGCTTTCACCGCGACTACCCACAGGTCAATTTAGAGATTCGCACTGCGCCGACGGGGGACTTGATTGCCCAAGTGCTGGCGGGCGATTTGGACATGGCGCTGGTCGCCGACCCTAAACCCGATGACAGGCTCGAGCAGATTCCCATCTTCAGCGAACAGCTGGTGATAGTCTCCGATCTGAGTCACCCGCCCATTCACTGCGCCCAAGATTTGACAGACGACCCAACCTTTATGGGTTTCAGCGCCAGTTGCGCCTACCGCGGTAAGCTCACCCAGTGGGTCGCCGCCGGTGGCAATCGCACTAAAGTCATAGAGATCAACTCCTACCACACCTTACTCAGCTGCGTTGCCGGCGGCATGGGGATAGGCCTAGTGCCCATCGCCCTGCTCGATCACTATCCCTTCGCTGAGAGCTTGCAGGTGCATCCAGTGGACACAGAATGGGGGCGCTCAGTAACCCACTTTATCTGGCGCAAAGACGGCTTCAAGCCGAGCATTCACGCCTTTGCAGAATCCGTAGAGGGGAATGTTTAAGCGGCAGTAAGTTGCACGCATAAAAAAAGCGCCCTCATGGGGCGCTTCTAAACTGCAAAGCTAGTGCTTAGATGCCACCAAGACAGATGTACTTAGTCTCTAGGTAATCATCTAGGCCGTACTTAGAGCCTTCGCGACCCTGGCCCGATTCCTTGACACCACCGAAGGGAATAACTTCAGAGCTGATCGCCACCTCGTTAACACCGACCATGCCGTACTCGATCGCTTCCGATACGCGCCACGTACGTGACATGCTCTCGGTAAAGACGTAAGCGGCCAAACCGAATTCTGTATCGTTGGCCATCGCAATCGCCTCTTCCTCTGTGCTGAACTTGAACACAGGTGCCACAGGGCCGAAGATTTCCTCTTTCGCGATGCGCATGTCCGCGCTCAAGTTAGACAGGACTGTCGGCTGGTAGAAGTGAGAACCGGCCTCGTGCTGCGCGCCACCTGTGTTAACGGTTGCGCCTTTGTCTGCAGCATCCGCAACTAGCGAGCCAACTTTCGCAACCGCCTGCTCAGTGATCAGTGGGCCAATCGTCGTGCCCGCATCAAAGCCATTGCCCACTTTGAATTCATTGACCTTAGCCGTGAGCTTCTCGACGAACGCGTCGTAGATAGTGTCTTGCACGATCAAGCGGTTGGCGCAGATGCACGTCTGGCCCGCGTTGCGAAACTTAGTACCTATGGCACCGGCAACCGCTTTGTCGATGTCCGCATCGTCAAACACAATCACAGGAGCGTTGCCGCCGAGTTCCATCGAGGTGCGCTTCACGGTACCGGCACACTGTGCCATCAGCAATTTACCTACAGGCGTTGAGCCTGTGAACGTGAACTTGCGCACGGTCGGGTTAGACGTCAGCTCTGCACCAATTTCCGGTGCGTTGATACCTGTCACTACATTAAAAAGCCCCGCTGGGATACCGGCGCGATCTGCCAGTTCAGCCATCGCCAGTGCCGAAAGTGGTGTTTCAGCGGCTGGCTTGAGCACGATAGCGCAGCCTGCAACCAGTGCTGGAGCCGCTTTGCGGGTGATCATAGCGTTGGGGAAGTTCCAAGGTGTGACCGCGGCGACAACGCCGATCGGCTGTTTGATCACAATAGAGCGGCGGTCGGCTGTTGTCTGTGGAATGACATCACCGTAAATGCGCTTGCCTTCTTCGGCAAACCACTCGATGAAAGAGGCGCCATAGCCTACTTCACCGCGCGATTCGGCAATCACTTTGCCTTGTTCAGCCGTCATGATCTGCGCCAGATCTTCCTGGTTCTGCATCATCAGCTCAAACCACTTGCGCAGGATGTTGGAGCGCTCCTTGGCCGTTTTCTGCTTCCACGCTTGCATCGCTACATCTGCCGCTGCAATTGCCTGGCGCGTCTGGGCGGCACCTAGGTCTGCGACTTTGGCAATCACGTCACCTGTCGCAGGATCAGTGACATCAAACGTCGCGCCATTTTCACCGTCAACCCACTGGCCGTCGATATACGCTTGGGTCTTGAGCAGCGAGCTGTCTTTTAAAGCTGAAAGGGACATAGTGTTACTCTCTATCAATTTAGTTAAATTATTATCTATCTCTTTTTTACATCATTGCCCCGCAGGCAAAGTGCGGGATAGATCCTGTCACTGAGTTCGCATGGTGCCAGCTGTAAAATGTGTTAAATAAGCTCTAATTCGGTGAGCACGCCACGCGCGATACGAAAACATTCAACCCCTTGAGGCACACCGCAGTAAATGGCGATGGCGTGTATGGCCGAGCGAATTTCATCGACACTGACACCGTTGGTAATCGCCCCGCGCAGGTGCAGTTCCCACTCGTGCATTTTGCCCAGAGCCGCAATCATGGTCAGGTTCATCAAAGAGCGCGTCTTGGCATCTAGTGTTTCATCGCCCCAACCAAACCCCCAGCACCACTCTGTCATGGCCTCTTGGAAGGGTAAATTAAAGGCGTCAGCCTTGGCCAAGTTGGCCTCTACGTACTCATCGCCCAGCGTCGCTTTGCGCTTGCTCATACCCAGCTCGAATAACTCTCTGTCCATTGTTCTCTACCTTTTCAATGTTGTTACGACCGAGCTGGGGCAATCCCACCAGCACGGTTTAATCAATTAATTGCAGTGCAATCTGCGCGGCACCATCAAGGTGACTGGCACAGACATCACGGGCGCGCTGGCTGTCACCCGCCTCAATGGCATCGACAATGCTCGAGAGGTTGGCAGGGCCTGCGCTCTTGCGCTCAGTCGAGCTCAGCGTCAACGCGCGCAATCTCGAGATGCGTCCGTTCAATCGCTCGACCAGTGCCCAAGAGACATTTTTGCCCCCCACGGTAAAAATGATCTGGTAGAACGCCGTGGTCACCTTGAGCGCCTGCAGCACATCTTCTTCTCTAAGGCACTGTGCGATGGTTTGGCTAAGCTCACGCAACTCAACAACTGTCGCTTGATCAGCGCGCTCAGCGCAACTGGCCACTGCAGCACTCTCCAACATACTGCGGATTTGGTAGATTTCCTCGACCTCTTCCGCATTGATGGTGGCTACTGCAAAACCCGCATTGGGAATACCTTCAATCAACCACTCACTTTCAAGGTGGCGAATACACTCGCGCACCACTGTGCGGCTCACCGCCATGGAATCGCACAAACTGCGCTCCACCAAACGCTCACCGGGCTTTAGCACCCCTTTGGTGATCGCATCGCGCAGGGATTCCAGCGCATTTTCTTTTAAGGTCTTAGGTCTATCTACCTTCAACATCTGCAAACTCCGGCTCTCAGCGCACGTCCTACCTCTAGAATAATACGCCGTTTACAACTGACTAAAACGGCGCGCGGCGGCGCTAATTTTTTGAGCATTGATCTTACAATATTTGCAGACGTTGTGTTTGCATATCGAGAGATTATATGATTGTATACCATTATACAACACGCAAAATTGATTAAATAGCGAGCAATATATGAAACCTGAAATTAGAAAAATCGTTAGTTATGAAGAAGAAACATTGATCGAAGGCTTCAAAGAAGCGGCCGAACCGGCACGTATGTTTGCGGTTGCCGCTGTGATTAAAAACCCGTGGGCGGGTAAGTACGTTGAAGATTTACGCCCTGAAATCCGCGCGTTTGGACCTATCCTAGGTCAAATTCTGACAGACAAGATCAGCCAGATGGCCGGCGGCCCACTGAACATCGAAGCTTTCGGTAAAGCGGCGGTTGTCGGCATGAACGGCGAAGTCGAACACGCCTCTGCACTCATTCACACCCTGCACTTTGGCAATATCTTCCGCGAGGCTGTCGAGGCCAAATCTTTCCTCTCTTTCACCAATACGCGCGGCCCTGCCAATGCGCCTATCATGGTGCCTATGATGGATAAGAACGACGGTGGTCGCCGCTCGCACTACCTGACACTGCAATTCAACATCCCCGATGCACCTGGTGCCGATGAAGTCGTCATCGTACTCGGCGGCGCCACAGGTGGCCGTCCGCACCACCGCATCGGCGACCGCTATCAGGAGCTAAAGGAGTTGGGCCATGATATCGAAAACCCAGCAGCGGTTTAAATCTGACAGCGGCTTTGCCTACACGGTCGCAGGCTCTGGGCCTGCAATCGTGTTGGTGCATGGGGTCGGCCTGCGCGCCGAGGCCTGGCAGCAGCAAGTCGACGCGCTGAGTCAGCACAACACTGTCTACGCGCTCGACATGCCCGGCCACGGCCAGAGCGAGTTGCTGAGCAACCCAGAGGCGGACCTACAAGCGTATGTCGACGCCATTGCCAGCTGGATAGCCAGTGAAGTCAAAGCGCCAGTGATCTTGATGGGCCACTCTATGGGTTCCATGATCGCGCTGCACTTCGCGGTACGCTACCCGCAGTGGTGCCGCGGCGCCGTCGCCCTCAACGCCGTGTATCGGCGCACCGAGGCCGCGCGCCAAGCGGTACAGGCTCGCGCCAAAGCAATGCTAGAGAACCCGCAGTTAGATCGTGTCAGCACGCCGATAGCGCGCTGGTTTAGCGAGAACCCACAAGGCTTTGAACGCGAGATGGCCGAGCTCTGCGCGAGCTGGCTAGAGGCGGCTCCAGCGGTGGGCTACGCCCGCGCCTACGGTATCTTCAGCCGCAGCGACAGCCCGAGTGATCAGGCGCTGGCCGAGATAGAAGCACCTGTCGCCTACATCACCGGTGATGGCGATGCCAATTCCTCGCCGCAAATGTCGCAGCAGATGGCCGCACTGACACCACACGGCAGCGCGCACGTGATCGAGCATTCGCGCCACATGGTGCAACTGACCCACCCGGCGCAAATCAACCAGCTACTGCTGGATTTCGTCGCGCGATGCCAGTGCGAGTCAACACACACAAAAACACATGCAGGAGTTTAGCCATGGCTTTTGATGCAAGAGAACTACGCAGCGCCTTTGGCGCTTACATGACAGGTGTCACCGTAGTGACAGCCGTCAGCGAAGACGGCGAGAAAGTCGGCTTCACCGCCAACTCGTTTACCTCGGTCTCAGTCGACCCAGCCCTGTTGCTGGTCTGCCCAGCCAAGAGTTTGTCGAGCTACGAAGTGTTCAATAACTGTAAGCACTTCGCCGTCAACATCCTCGCCGAGGATCAGCAAGATGTCTCCAACACATTCGCCGGTGGCAAGGGCGACCGCTTTGCCCAAGTGAGCTGGCACAGCGATGACAACGGTGTACCGCTGCTCGATGGCGCCGTAGCGCACTTTTCCTGCAGCACCCACAAAAATGTCGACGCCGGAGATCACATTGTATTGATTGGCGAAATCAGCGCTTTCAACAGCAACGACAAATTGGGCTTAGGCTATGCTAAGGGCGGCTACTTCAGCTTAGGCATGGAGCACCGTGCAGAGGAGCTCAGCCAAAAGCAGGCGGGCATGGTCGGTGCCATTGTCGAGCATCAGGACAGCGTACTGCTGCAGTCCACAGACAAGGGCTACACTTTGCCACAAATCCAGAGCAAAGTCGGCCAGGGTTCGCTCGAAGCGGCGCGCAAACTGCTGGCAGACAAAAGCTTGAACGCAGAGCTGGGTTCTGTGTTTTCAATATACGAGCACTTAGAGAGCAAGCGCTTCAGCACCTTTTATCGCGCCACGGCCGCCAGTGCTGAGACAGCGGGGCTGGGCGAGTATATCGAGATCGATAAACTGGCTGAGCTAAACTATGTCAGCAGTGATATTCAGAGCATGATGCAGCGCTACGCGCTGGAAAAGCAGAACGGTGTATTCCGCGTCTACGTCGGCGATCACCAAACGGGCGATATTCACTAGGAGAAGTACGATGAAATTTTCTCTCTTTGCGCATATGGAGCGCGTCAACGACGAGCAGACTCAGAGCGATCTCTACCAGGAGTTTCTCTCGCTGTGCGATATCGCCGACAAAGGTGGTATGTGTACTATCTGGACGGGCGAACACCACGGTATGAACTTTACCATCGCGCCCAACCCTTTCCTCAATTTGATCGATTTGGCGCACCGCACTGAACATGCGCGCCTGGGCACTGGCACTATAGTGGCGCCCTTCTGGAACCCGATCAAATTGGCCGGGGAAGCGGCGATGACTGACATCATTACCGACGGCCGTTTAGAGCTGGGGATCGCCCGCGGCGCTTACTCCTTTGAGTACGAGCGCATGATGCAGGGCGGCATGGACGCCTGGGAAGCAGGCGAGCGCTTGCGCGAGGTGATTCCCGCGGTCAAAGGACTGTGGGCGGGCAACCACACTCAGGACAGTAAGCACTACCAATTCCCCAAGACTACCTCGGCGCCTAAGCCAATCACTGAAGGTGGACCACCGATCTGGGTTGCTGCACGCGATATCAACAGCCACGAGTTCGCTGTTGAACACGACTGCAATGTACAAGTGACACCACTGTGGCAGGGGCTTGAGGAAGTTGAAGGTTTGATTGAAAAATTCAACCAAGCCTGTGACAAGCACCAAAAGCGCCCTAAGATCATGATCCTACAGCACGCTTATGTCGGTAAAGACGAGGCAGAATTGGCGCTTGCCGCCAAGCAGCTCAATGAGTTCTACTGCTACTTCGGCGCCTGGTTTAAGAACGAGCGCAATATTGACCAAGGTTTGATCGAGCGCCTGAGCCAGGCCGAAATTGACGCGCACCCCTTCTATTCGCCAGAGGCGATGCGCCGCGACCTGATGATAGGGACCTCCAAGCAGATCATCGATCGTCTCAAACACTATCAGGATCTGGGCTACGACGAGTTCTCCTACTGGAGTGATTCCGGGATGAACCGCGAGCAGAAAGAGACATCGCTCAAGCGCTTTATCGACGAAGTGATGCCGGCCTTCGCCTAAGCAACAGATTAATACAGAGAGTAACGACAATGACAAATACAACATTACCTCATTTCCAACTACTGATTGACGGCCAGTGGGTCGAGGGCAGCGAAGGCCAAGTGATGGCCAGTGAAAACCCTGCCAACGGCGAGCAGTGGGCCACGTTTGCCTGTGCCAGCAAAGACGATGTCGATCGCGCCGTTAAAGCGGCCCGCCGCAACCTGCAAGAAGGCCCTTGGGCTAACATGAATGCAACAGCGCGCGGCGCTCTGCTCTACAAGCTCGCAGAGTTAGTCGAAGCCAACGCCGCAAGCTTAGGCGAGATCGAAACAACCGACAGCGGCAAACTGGCCGCGGAGACTGTGAGCCAGTCGCGCTATGTTGCCAGCTACTACCGCTACTACGCAGGCCTGGCCGACAAAGTCGAAGGTAACACGCTGCCGATCGATAAGCCTGACATGCATGTTTTCACCACCCCTGTACCTATCGGTGTCGTCGCTGCCGTTGTGCCTTGGAACGCGCAGATGTTCCTCACCGCCTCTAAGCTTGGCCCGGCGCTGGCTGCAGGCTGTACTGTGATACTCAAAGCGTCTGAGCTGGCCCCCGCACCTATGTTTGAACTGGGCAAGTTGATTCAACAGGCAGGCATCCCCGACGGCGTGGTCTCCATCATCAGCGGCGACGCTGAAAACTGCGCTATTCCCTTGACCTCACACCCTGATATCGATCGCTTGGCCTTCACTGGCGGCCCGGAGACAGCCAAACACGTGATCCGCAACACGGCGGAAAACTTCGCGGTTACCTCTCTAGAGCTGGGCGGTAAGTCGCCGATGATCGTTTTCGAAGACGCTGATTTAGAGAGCGCGGCCAATGCTCTGATCGCTGGTAACTTCGGCGCATCAGGCCAATCTTGCGTCGCCGGCTCTCGCGCCTTTATCCAGCGCAGCGTGCTAGATAAAGTCACCGCGTTGATCGAGGAAAAAGCGGCGAATATCGTCATCGGCGATCCGCAGGACAGCGCCACTCACATCGGCCCACTGTGCACAGTGGCGCAAGTCGAGTGTATCGAGCGCACTCTGGCAACGGCACTGGAGCAGGGTGCCACCATTCGCTTCGGCGGCAAGCGTGCGCCGCAGTTCGGTTCGCAAAACTACTTCGAGCCCACTATGGTCGAGTGCCCTAACCACGACATCCAAACCCTCAAACAAGAGATGTTTGGCCCCGTGATGTCCATCGTCGCCTTCGACACCGAAGAGGAGGCCATCAATCTGGCCAACGATAGCATCTACGGTTTAGGCTCTGGCGTCTTCACACAGAACATTGCCCGTGCACACCGCGTCTCGAGCAAGATTCGCTCCGGTATCTGCTGGGTCAACACCTACCGTGTGACCTCACCGATTGCGCCATTTGGCGGCATCAATCAATCGGGCTATGGCCGCGAAGCCGGTATCCAGGGAATTCAGGACTATATCCGCACCAAGACAACGTGGATCAATACGTCCTCTGAACCTATGAGTAATCCCTTTGT
>JBMZCU010000135.1:0-8456 GCA_049613705.1 Pseudomonadales bacterium
GTACTGAATGCCGCCGTTAGTCCACAGTGCGTTCAGGCCGCGGTCAATCTTAAGTGCTGTGTCTTTACCGACGTTGCGCTCAAAGATTTCGCCGTAGTTACCCATCGCCTTGATGACGTTGTACGCCCACTTGCGATCTAGGCCTAACATATCGCCCAACTTGGCATTGTTAGTACCTAGTAGTGCCTGTGCGCCAGGATCTTTCTCGTTGGCACCGCGCTCGTCGAGGTTTTTAGAGGTAATGTTCATTTCCTCTGCCGCCAACAGCACGTTGTGAGTCCACTTGACGATATCGAACCACTGGTCGTCGCCGTGGCGAACAACAGGGCCCAGAGGCTCTTTAGAGATGATTTCAGGCAGGATGATGTGCTGAGTTGGGTCTTCGAACACTGAACGCTGCGCCGCTAGGCCAGAGGCATCTGTGGTGTAAACATCACAGCGACCTGCGATGTAGTTTTGACGCGCTTCAGCAGGTGACTCAATCGGTACCGGCTCGTAAGACATACCGTTCAGCTTGAAGTACTCGGCGAGGTTCAGCTCAGTTGTAGTACCTGTCTGAATGCACACAGAAGCACCGTCCAACTCTTTAGCTGAGCTCACACCCAGCTCTTTGGCAACCATGAAGCCCTGACCGTCGTAGTAGTTAACACCGGCAAAGTTCAAACCTAGGCTGTTGTCGCGTGTAAATGTCCAAGTCGTCGTACGAGACAGAACATCGATTTCACCAGATTTAAGTACTTCTAAACGCACTTTAGATGACAGAGGAACAAATTCAACTTTCTCAGGGTCACCTAGCACTGCTGTTGCAATCGCACGGCAGTAATCCGCATCAAGACCAGACCAAACACCCTGGTCGTTTGGTGAAGAGAAGCCCGCAAGCCCCGTTGAAACACCACACTTGAGCATGCCGCGCTCTTTGACGACGTCTAAGGTTGCAGCAGATACAGAGCCTGCTGAAAGCGCAGCGACTGAGACAGCCGCACAGAGTAACTTTTTCATACCGTATGTATTCCTAATAAGTGAGTTTTATAATGTAATAAACTGACGAATGAATCATCGAGCTGCCGACAACATAAAAGAAGCGGATGCAAAAGTCCACAAAAACGAAAATAAGAAAATAAAATTACACTGAATTTTCATGTAACAAAAAATTCTTTGTATTTTAACGATATAGAAACAAATAACGCAGCACAGAAACGGCTTTAGAGTCGCTCCAAGCGTGCCCAATTGCGCTGTGATTAAAAGTAAAAGCTTCGAAATTGTTCGATTTTCGATCAGCGTTTAGGGCGATTTGCGCACACCACCCCTAACAAGATGCCAGCCATCGCCAGCAGTGTTTGCAGATCCAGCGTTTCACCGAGAATCGAATACGCTAACATTGCCACAATAATAGGCGTTGTGGCTCCCCAGCAGATGGATAACTCTGCGCCTAGGCGATTGATAGCATGCCCGTAGGTTACGACCGAAATTAGACCACAGCACAACCCCATGATCATCAACTGTGGCAAGATCACCTCGACACTCACCGACGTTAAATGAGAGGGAGCTAACTCGAAAGGTAGACCTAAAGCGAGCAGCGCAGCCGCGCTGACATTGAGCACAGCGGCGACTTGTAAACCAGACAATTTCGCCAGTCGCACGCTCACCGTGTAAACCGCCCAGCAAAGTGCGGCAACAACATAGAGTATGCAGCCTAGATAGCTACTGCCCGTGCCCTGCCCCAAGCTCGCCGACACTAAAACGGCAATCCCCAGTAACACAATACTCAGCCCGATCACTTTGCGCTTTGCCAGCGGTTCGCGATAGCACAAGACCGCCATAGCCGTCACGAAGAGCGGCGCGACACCAGGAACCAATAAACTGCCAACCACCGCTTGCACGTGCCCTGATGCGAGCACGGAAAAGAGATAGAAAGGCAAGCCGGCACCACAGGCAATACCGAGTAAATAGCGCTTTTTGACTGCGCGAATTTGCGCTCTTCCTCGATAGAGTACCGGTAAGAGCAAAAGCGCTGGTAGCATAAAGCGCAATATTGCCATGTCGTAACTGGTCAGCGCCGATGTTGCACCTGCGCGCAGTGCGACAAAGTAAGAAGCCCAAATAAGCAGCGTCGCTATCAGTGCAAGTACACCGGAGTCAAAGCGTAAGGTTACAGGGAGTTTAATAGCCAGGTGTGACATAGCGATCTCAGCGGTAAATGTGAAAGCGCTATTATGGGGATGATCGAGCGTCAGTATTCACCTATATACTGTACGTTTTTTGTTTTATTTAGCGTATTATCTCGCCAATAACCTATTTTTTGATGGATTACACCATGGATAAAACAGATAGACGTATTTTAGAGCTATTACAAGGCGATGGGCGTTTAACCACGGCTCAGATAGCAGAGCACGTAAACCTCTCCCCCTCGCCTTGTGCAAGGCGTATCAAACAGCTCGAACAAGCCGGCATACTGCTGGGCTACCAGGCAAAGATTTCACGCTTTAAGGTCAACTTGGGCATGACAGTCTTCGTACACGTTAACCTTAACTCTCACCAAGAAAGTGATCTCGAGAGTTTCGAAGCCAGCATCGAACAGCTCGGTTCTGTGATCAACGGGCATGTTGTCTCAGGACAGTATGATTATTTGCTCGAGGTTGTATGCCGCGATCTGGTGGCTTACGAAGGCTTTATGCGTGAGCTACGCGTCTTACCTATGGTCAAAGACATCAATTCAAACTTCACCATCCGCACGTTTAAAGAGCGCGCTGCACTGCCGATTTCCTAGCAATAGAGCCAATCCCGTCAGGTTATGTCTATTGCCAGCAATCGTATCAACTCTGATTTAGGCGCGACTAAGTCGGCTAAGCTGTATTGGTCTAAATAGTCATAAAACGCTTGTTGCGCACCGGCTAACAAGTGCTTTAACTGGCACTGTGGTTCAATGGCACATATCGGGGTATGGCAATCTATTAGTGCCGCATCCCCTTCAAGCATACTGATCAAGGCGCCCAATGGCCGCTCTAAACTTGCACGGTTAAGCCTAAACCCACCGCCCTTACCGCGGCGAGTTTCTATTAGCTGGGCCAGCGCCAAGTGATGCACTATTTTACTGACATGATTTTTCTTCAGCGCAAAGGCCTCACAAATATCTGCACTTGTGCTCAGCCTATCATCCGGTTGCACTGCCAAGTACGTTAGCGTGCGCAGTGCGTAATCGGTATAGCGCGTCAATTGCATGGTTATCTTGCCTCCACTTAAACATGCATTTAATATACATCTTTTATTGATAAATAAAAGTCGGCTATATGAACTCACCTAAAGCACAACCGCACCCACTGCTCAGCTTCGCTTTTCGCCCTTTCTTCTTACTCAGTGCCTGCTACGGTATTTGGCTGCTATTGCGCTGGACATTAACCTTGAGCGGCAATTGGACTTGGACACAGCCTGTCTCCATGTTTGCCTGGCACGCTTACGAATTTCAGTTCGGTTACGCACTGGCGGTCGTCTTTGGCTTTGTCTTAACCGCTGCAAAAACCTGGACCGGACAGGAGACACTGAGCGGCTGGAAACTCCTGTGCCTGATCGCGCTGTGGTGCCTCGCCCGCCTAGCAATGAATCTCCAGGCCCTGCCCGTATTCGTCGCCACCTTGTGCGATGCTTTGGCAATCATCATCTGTGGCGCCTGGCTCGCTAAAATGCTGATGGCGAGTAAAAATTACCGCAATATGATCTTTTTACCGATACTCGCGGTTTTTCTTGCCCTGCAACTCACACAACACACGGCAATTGCTGAGCTAGCATTCGCACAAAGCCAAGCTCTGGGTTTTGCGACAAGTTGGTGGTTTGCGTTTTTGATCAGCTTAATCGGCTCGCGAGTGATTCCTTTTTTCACATCGCGTGCACTCAACATCGAGATTCCTGCGCAAAAACTTTGGGTCACAGTACTGGCGCAGCTAAGCTTAATCACGCTTTTTGTACAGGCGCTGTTCGCTCAGTTTGAACCACACCCTGTCGTTATTGGCATCGCCCTGTGTTTACACAGCTGGCGCCTGTGGAGCTGGCACCACCGCGGTATCTGGCGTAACCCACTGCTGTGGTCACTGTGGCTCAGTTATGCTTTTCTGCCGTTAGCGCTACTGTGCTTAGCCCTTCAAATGTCCTACAGCAGTGCCCTGCATCTGATTAACCTCGGCCTCATCGCCAGTATGATTGTCGCTTTAAGCTCGCGGGTAGCACTGGGCCACACCGGCCGAGCACTGCGCACCACTGCTGCCATGAAGCTATCCTTCGGTGCGGTCATTGGCGCGGCGATTAGCCGCGGCCTCATTGCGCCTCTCGCCGGTCAGTACGCCGCCGAGGTTTTAGCATTATCTGCAGCGCTTTGGGCACTGGCGCTGGTGTGTTATGTGTTTACATTTACATCTGTGCTTTGCAGTCCCAGTGTCAAAAAGTAACCCCTAGAGCATGCAGTGGGGTTACATCAAATCCTGCTGCAATAACCCTTTGAGGTGTGCCACACACGTTCTTCCCAGCGCATTAATCGCATACCCTCCTTCAAGCATTGATACGATCCTGCCCTGGGCACTGCGGTTGGCAATCTCTACCAGCTCTCGCGTGATCCAGTGATAATCGCTATCGACCAGCGCGTGACTAGACATCTCATCGGCGACATGACCATCAAAGCCTGCAGAAATAAACAACATTTGCGGCTCGAAATCAGCGACCCGCGCAAGCCAACTCGCGCAGTGTTCGCGGTATTGCTGCGAGGTAATCGCAGCGTCCAGCGGCAGATTGTGAATATTAGCCGCAGCGCCCTCGACACCGCTAAAGGGGTAAAACGGGTGCTGGAAACTCGAACAAAAGAGGATGCGCGGATCGCCCTGCACAATATCTTGGGTACCGTTGCCGTGGTGCACATCGAAATCGACAATAGCAACCCGCTCTAAACCGTGATGCGCTAAGGCGTGTGCCGCCGCTATCGCTATATTGTTAAAAAAGCAGAACCCCATCGCTTTGGCACGCTCAGCGTGATGCCCCGGGGGTCTGACAGGACACCAGGCGGCGCGGTGTTTACCGGCCATCACCAGATCTACGGCCATCACACCGGCACCTGCTGCAAAGCGCGCTGCGCGCAAGGTCTTTGGCATCAAGATGGTATCTGGGTCAATTGCCACCGTCTCACCCTGAGCGGCCAACTGCGTTAACTGTGCCAAATGCTGTGCAGTGTGGACACGCAACACTTGCGCATCCTCTACTTCGTTACAATCATACTGCGGACAGACATACCCAAGCCCTGAGCTGATCAGCTGATCGTTGATACTGTGCAGGCGCGCTGGCTGCTCTGGGTGATCCCCCATATCGTGTTCAATACAGCGGTGGTGAGAAATAATAGCTACCGACATTTACTCGCTCCGTGACAAATCGTATTCAAAGTGCACTTCTTCCAGTGAGCTGCTGATTTTAGCAAATCCAAAGGCGGTGAAAATAGCTTGCATCGGTTTGTTATCAGTGCGCGTATAAGCGCGCAACACACTCAACTGCCGTGCCTTGGCTATCTTTATCAACCAGCGCAACAACAATTTAGCCATTCCCTTACCCTGCTGCGCCTCGCGCACCACAAACGCCACTTCAGCACTGTTATCTGCGCCAATATAATAGTAGCGCCCGACCGCGTGAATTTTCTCGTCACCGTTGCGCTCGCTTGTAATACACAGCGCGACATCCACAGATTGATCTACTCCGACCAGAGTTGAAGAAGTCTCTCTACTCATCCGCGTTGGACGATAGTTATAGCGCATTAACAATGTCTCTTTCTTGTGGGAGTAGAAGAAGCGCTGTAAACGACGCTCGTCGGAGGGGACAAGCGGGCGAAAAATAAAACTCTCCTCGGCCAGAGTGATTACCTTGTCACTGATTTCACCAAACTCTGGCACATAGCCAGGCGCTTGTTTTTGATACTCAGGCACCTGCATTTGCGCACGTGCCTTGGCCAGCAGCTCATCGCGAAATTTGGGATGGGCAATTTTTATAAGCTCCAGCGCCCTCTCGCGAATACTTTTGCCGCGCAGCGAGGCAATGCCGTACTCAGTCACGACGTAGTGCACATCACCGCGCGATGTAACCACGCCACCTCCTTCAGTGATAAAAGGTACGATACGCGAAACACTGTCATTTTTAGCCGTCGATGGCAGCGCGATGATAGGTTTGCCACCGCGGCTCATGGCCGCGCCTCGGATAAAATCCACTTGGCCGCCGATGCCGCTGTAAAGCTGATAGCCGATAGAATCTGATACAACTTGTCCGGTGAGATCGACTTCGATAGCACTGTTAATAGCCACCATGCAGTCATTGCGAGCAATGATCGCCGGCGAGTTCACATGTTCTGCAGGGTAGAACTCAACGTGCGGGTTATTATCAACAAAATCGTATAAGCGCCTGCTACCCATACAAAAAGCAGTGATCGATTTACCCTTATGGAAGCTCTTCTTGCGGTTGTTAATCACCCCTTTCTCGATTAATTCGATCACCGTATCTGTCATGACTTCGGTGTGTAGACCTAAGTTTTTGTGATCGTGCAGATAGCGCAACACAGCATCACTGATATTACTCATCCCCAGTTGCAAGGTATCGCCATCCTCCACCAGCAGCGAAACATACTGACCGATTTGCTCACGCACACGCGTCAGTGGCGGGGCTTCAAATTCCGGGAGTTCACTCGATAGCTCGACGGCGCAATCGATATCAGATAGATGAATAAAAGAATGCCCGCTGGTACGCGGCATCTGCGGATTGATCTGTGCGATCACTGTTTTCGCGCTGCGTACCGCACTTGCAACAACATCCACAGACACACCCAAGGAGCAAAAGCCTAACTTATCAGGAGGGCTAACCATTATGATCGCCGCATCGAGCGCAATGACTTCTTCTTTAAACAGTGCGGGAATTTCGGAGAGCGAACACGGCGTATAATCGGCATAGCCCGCCTCAACGGCTTCGCGTGCGCCTGGCCCCAAAAAGAGAGAGTTCACGGTAAAGAGGTCACGCCAGTTCGGCGCAGCCCAGGGGGCGTGATTGAGAGTGAAGATGTGAATGAGTTCTAGATCGCTCAGCCCTTGGCGGTTTTGCATCAGGTTTTCGATGAGCAACTGAGGTACCGCGGCATTCGAACCAATAAAGACCCTCGCACCACTGTGAAGTAAAGATGACCACTCGATAGTCTGCACGGCTTTCCCCTGTGATTTACAAAAGTGTTAATGTAGCAGTGGCGCTAGGTATTCACCAGCACTCACCCGGCGCCACATGACGCGCGTCAGACAGTGCTGATAATCTATAGAGGCTCTCATTATATATTCAGCAAACTTGGTCTATAATTGATCATTAGTAAGTGTAACCTATCCTCTAGTTCTGTCTGTTTTACAGGAGAAGATTATGGAAATTGGCGCAATCGGCCTCAACCCGACCACGACTTCAAACATTCAGTCTACCTCTGAGCAAATTTCGAGTGGCGAGCAACTCAACAGTGCCGCACAGAGCCCTGCCGCGGTACAAATCGTGAGCCAGCTAACCGGACAAATTCGCGGTGAAAGTGCGGCTTATCGCAACGTAATCGATGGTGTTTCTGCGGTGCAGACAGCAGAGGGAGGACTATCAAACGTACGCGACGGCTTACAGCAGTTGCGCGAACTGAGTATTCAAGCGAATAACGGTACTCTCAACCAAAGCGATCGCGACTCTCTACAAAACCAGGCAGATGAATTGCTCAACGGGATTCGCGACAGCATTGAGAACACCCGCTTTAACAATCGCTCACTGCTCAATGACGATAGCCAACTGGAGCTACAAACCGGTGCTAACAGCGATGATCAACAAAGCGTAAACAGCTTTAACCTGAGCGATGCATTTGATAATGCAGGCCTTTTTGATATAGACCTAGCGTCGGGTGAGCTCTCTGACACTCTCGATAGCATTGACCAAGCACTGGATATTACAGATGGCGCGAGCAGTGAGTTTGGCTCAGTGCTCAGCCGCTTAGAAATCAATGCACAGAACTTACAGACATCGAGTGTGAATCAAAGCGCCTCGCGCTCGCAAATCAACGATACGGATATTGCAGCTGCCAGCACTGAATTGGCTAAAGAGAAACTTTCACAAGATGTGGAAATCGCGCTGCTCAGCCAAGCCAATGCCAACCGCGGTCAAGTGCTGCAACTGCTCAATGGCGTGCCTTAACTTCCTCTCCCAATATTGAGAGCCCAGAGTGTAACAAGGCCTGATTGACAGGCCTTTTTTATTGCTCGCTAGTAGCCGCGCTCGAAATCAACGAGCTCTGGATATTCGCCACTGGCGAAGAAGCGCAGTACATTCGATGCAGCAATATCTGTAGCACTTTCACTGTTAGTGGGGGCTGATATGTGCGGTAGCACAGTGACGCAGGGATGTTGCCACATCGGGTGATCCGCCGGTAACGGCTCCTG
>JBMZCU010000136.1:0-8430 GCA_049613705.1 Pseudomonadales bacterium
CAGTTTGACGATACCTTATCAGTGGCCCAAGTTGCAGAGCGCATTGGCATCTCAAAGACCGCGTGCTGGCGGCGAATCAAGAACCTGACAGATAGCAAGATCATCAAACAGCGTGTTGCGCTCGTCGAGCCCAGCGCTGTCAACCTTCCACTCACCGTCTTTATCTCGATTCGCACCAATCGGCACAATGATGAGTGGGTTAAGCAGTTCAAAGATGTGCTGACATCACTGCCACAAATTCTCGAAACCTACCGGATGAGTGGAGATTTGGACTATCTACTCAAAGCCGTGGTCACGGACATGCCGGACTATGACAGACTTTACAAGCAGTTGATCAAAGCGGATATTTTTGATGTCAGTTCCAGCTTCGTGATGGAAGAACTCAAGTACATGACGCAATTGCCACTGGATAAGGTATAAGCTTTACCAATCTTTACAAAGGTGTAACCCAAGTTTACACCGCATACCACTATGCTGCGGCGCTACATTCATTGTAAAACGCAGGAGAAAACCGTGAAACTCACCGCCCTTTGCCTAGCGCTTAGCACCTCGATATTCATATCCAGCGCACTTCAAGCAAGCCCCAGCATCCGCAAGAGCGCCCACAATCATAAACATCACACTCTAAGGCACTTACCGCGTACAGCCATTTCGGTCGTCATCAAAGGCGAGCAATATTGGCGCCACGGTCAACACTACTATCAAAAGATTGGTGCCGCCTACGTGTTAACCAGCGCCTCCCCATCACGAGGGCTAGTAACACACTTCCTGCAGGCGCCGTATCTGTATACTACGCAGGGCGGCAATATTTCAAACACAATAAAGTACTCTATAAGTTTGACAGCGCGACAGGGCTATACCTGAAAACCGCTAAGCCGAGTGCCTCAAACTACCCGCTGGGCACTACGCTTCACGCGCTTCCCCCGGGAGCTGTTTCTACTTACATCGGCAATGTGCAATACTTTCGCCTGAGCAGTCACTACTTTTTACCCAGCCGGCAAAATCAGCGCAGTGTTTATGTCGTTGTAAATCCCAGCTGAAAGCTCTTGGCGCTGTGCTAGAACACATTTAAGACACGCGATGCTCTCCCCGTGTAGATACAGCCTTAATTCAGGTTGAATTTCGCCTTAACACATGAGAGCGTTGTGCTAGCACACAAAAAGATGACAGCGAGAAGCGCAATGACCAGAAAATTTTACCGAAGAATGCTTAGCTCGCTGATAGTTACTCTCACGGTGATCGTATTCTCACTCAATGCCACAGCGCAGACTAAATTGACCTTAGTCACTGATCAATGGCCACCCTTTTACGGGCCGACAATTGAACAGGGCGGCTTTTTAGTGGCACTAACCCAGCGCGTGTTTAGCAATGCCGGCTACGAGGTCGAAATCAAGTTTATGCCCTGGAATCGTGCGGTAGAAGGGGCTAAGCGTGGCATCTACGACGGCCTGCTAGGGGCGTACTACACCGCCGAGCGCGCCAAGCGCTATGTTTACTCCAGTGCGCTGGCACAAGAGCACACCGTTCTGGTTGCTCGCACAGCGCTGAATGTAAAGTACCGTGAGATTGAAGATTTACGCGGGTATAAAATTGGCGTGCGCCGCGGCGCCATTCACTCAGAGGCTTTTGACAGCGCGACGTATCTCGATCGCCAGTACAGTAACAGCGCCGACCAAAATATCCGAAAGCTATTTTTCGATCGTCTGGATATGATTGTCACCGGACAGACACAGTTCAACGCAATTATCGATCAGTCCTACAACCAGTGGCGCAGCTATGTCACTGTGCTCTCGCCGCCGCTGAAAGTAAATCAAATCTATCTCACTATCGGACGCCAGCGCGGGGATCACAAAACGCTCATCAATGCCTTTAATGACGCGCTTACAGCCTTTAAACGCTCGGGGGAATTCGCTGCGCTGCAGCGTGAATTCGGCTTGAGCTTCCCCATACCTGAAGAGTTATCACCCGTTTCCAAGTGAACTGAAAGTGATATACCAAAGCCTCACAAGCCGCGTGTTCCCAATGCAGGCCAACGCTTAATCGCTCAGTTTCCTCAACGCGTAAACGTCGTAGCGACTGGATTTACCTTCTAACTGGTAACTCGGTTTCGCCCCTTCAATGCAAGGCGCTTTGCGTGGGCGCTTGACCACAACCCGGGCGTGGGCACAGTCAAGTGCAGCTTCAAGCAATTGCTTGCTATCTGCATCCTCACCTACAACGTCGCGAAACAACAGCATTTCCTTTTTCACCGAAGCACTCTTCGTCGTATGCGGAAACATTGGGTCGACATACACCACCTGAGGAGGCTCACTGCACTGCTCCAGCCACTGGATACTGTTACTGTGCTCTAAACTCATACGCCCCATAATATCGGCGATCTCAAGGTTAATTTCAGCCCGAGCAAGGCCATCTTGCAACAGTGCATGAATCACTGGTGAGCGCTCAATAAGCTTAACCTCACAGCCTAACGTCGCCAGTACGAAGCCATCGCGCCCAAGCCCTGCTGTGACATCGACAACCTGCGGTCGCACACCACTTTTCACGCCCACCGCCTTGGCGATCAACTGCCCGGTGCCACCGCCGAACTTACGTCTGTGAGCCACTGCACCACTGACGAAGTCGACCCACACAGGCCCGGGTGCCTTTTTGCCCGTCTGCTGTAACTGCAGCCCACTATCAGTGACATAGAGCAGCATATCGCACGAACAAAAGCGCAGATCTGTGACTACTTTAAGATAGGGGAGGTCCAGTTGCACTGAAAGCTCGCGCGCGCGCTCCTGCCAATAACCACTGGCGGCGGCGACGGCAATTGTCTGAGACATTAGGCCCCCGTTACAAAGTAGATAGCCAACAAACTCGCGCCCAACAGCATCCGATAGATGATAAAAGGCAGCATCCCCACCCGCTCTAGCCACTTGAGAAAGAGGTAGATACAGCTGAGCGCAGTCAGTGCAGATAACACGATTCCCACCAGCACCATATCCCAGCGCACCGCGGCATCGCTACCGGCCAACTCCAACCCTTTGTAGGAACCAGCAGCTAAAATAATAGGAATCGAGAGTAGAAATGAGAACTTTGCCGCCGCTGCACGGCTAAAGCCCATCATCAGCGCTGCGGTCATCGTTATCCCTGAGCGGGAAGTACCGGGTATAAGCGCCAGTGCTTGAGCAAAGCCAATGTACACAGCCTGTTTTAGGTTAATATTTTCAAGGGGTTGCTGCAGATTTTCACGGCGATCGGCGAACCACAACAACGCCCCGAAAATCAGCGTTGTCCCGGCGATCACTAACATCGAGCGCCCATAGCTATCGACAAAGTCATTGAGCAGCAGACCAAACACCAGTGCAGGAAGCGTCGCCCCGATCACAAACCAGGCAATACGCGCGTCTACCGATTGTTCGCCGCGCAACGAGCGCAAGAACGCCACGATCATCTTGGCAATATCGCGACGGTAGAAAAACATCACGGCACTGAGGGTGCCCAGGTGCACCCCGACATCAAAGGCCAGCCCCTGATCGGGCCAATCCAATAATTGCGAGGGCAGAATAAGGTGTGCAGAGCTGGACACCGGAAGGAACTCTGTCAGGCCCTGTATAACGGCTAAAACAACGACTTGAAACCAATCCATCTACTGCTGATCCTTTTTCTTCCACGTCACTTGGTTGCGCAGATAAACAGGCTCTGCCTGGGCAGGTGCAACCCCTTTCGCGGCGGCAAAATCTAACGCGCCTAGGCGACTGATCGCAGCCGCACGAGGGTGTACATCCACGTCGACCTGCTGCAGAGCACTCGCTAACGCAGGGGGCAGTTGCTCACGGTAGTTAAATCCGCTGCCAACACCTATCAGCGCGCTCTCCTCAACCAGCGCAAGATCAGCGGGCCTAGCCACCGCTTCTTGCTGTAACAGCACAACCCCTGGAGCGTTCGGGCCGTAAACACCCCAGTACACTTCGTCCATCCGCGCATCTAATGCGCACAGTAGACGACCTTGATAAGCAGGGTGCTCGCTGTAGTAATGTTCGGCGAGTGCCGCCAGCGTGGAAATTGGCAGCAGCGGTAAATCCGCAGCGAATGCAAGCCCCTGACTAACCCCAGTGGCAATGCGAATACCGGCAAAAGAGCCTGGACCGCGGCCAAAGGCAATCCCATCGAGCTGCGACACACTAAGCGCGGCCTGGGCTAAGATTTGCTCAACCATCGGCAGCAGCTCGTGAGTGTGCTTGCGCGGGATAATTTTAAAGATTTCTGCGACTTCACCGCCGCAATTCAATGCCACTGAACAGGCATCGCTCGATGTATCTAAGGCTAGAATATTAGCCATGGTCATTCCTTAATATCCAATCGTTGGCAAGTGAAAGGTACTACTCGCCCGTTAAAAATCGTTCACCCCAGCGCGGCAGCAGTGTCTGCTCTAGCCCGAGCTGTGAAAGAATGCGGGCGACAACAAAATCTATCATATCCTCCACACTCTGCGGTTTATGGTAAAAACCTGGGCTAGCCGGCAAGATGACGGCCCCCATCTGAGTCAATTTAAGCATGTGCTCGAGATGAATCTGCGAGTAAGGTGCTTCTCGCGGAACCAAAATCAGCTGACGCCGCTCTTTAAGGGCAACATCTGCAGCGCGCTCGATGAGGTTATTGCTGGCCCCAGTGGCCACCGCTGATAATGTCCCCGTACTACACGGGCAGATGACCATAGCACTAGGTGCACCTGAGCCCGAGGCAACCGGGGACATCCACTGCTCTTTGGCAAAGACCAAAATCTGCTCCGGCGCCGCATCGAGCTGCGCAGTCAAATAGGCCTGCTGGGCACTGCTGCCAGAGGGCAGTGCCAACTCAGTTTCAGTTGCGCAAACCACCTGCGCCGCCTTCGAAATCATCAGCATGATTTGATAGTCCTGGCGCACCAGCACTTGCATTAAGCGCAATGCGTACTGCACGCCAGATGCCCCAGTAATCGCCAGTGTAATACGCTTAGTGTATGAGTTACGCATCGTAAAGTGCCTCAAAATGGCGCACGATGCGCCCGTGGATTCCCTGGAAACCACCATTGCTCATCATCACCACATGGCACTGACGCTGTGGATCAACGCTCTGGGCTACACGCTGCAAAATATCCTCGATACGCGATTCAATACGCACCTGTTCACTGCATGCAATCACATCTTGTAGCGCCCAATCCATTCCCTCTGGCTGAAACCAGATAACCTGATCAGCATCTGCGGTACTGGCGGCAAGGCTTTCAGCGTGACACCCAAGACGCATAGTGTTCGAGCGCGGCTCGATCACCGCGATAATTTGCTGTTCACCGACGTTGCGCCTCAGCCCTTGCAATGTTGTGGCTATCGCTGTCGGGTGGTGAGCAAAGTCATCGTAAAAAGTGATTGCGCCCACCTCAGCTAGGCGTTCCATACGCCGTTTCACCCCTTGAAACTGCGCTAGCGCCTGCGCTGCTTGTTGCGGCGCCACGCCGACGTGACGTGCGGCGATAAGCGCCATCAAGCCATTGTTTACATTGTGCTCTCCCGTGAGGGACCAATTGACGACGGCCTGAGTTTGACCTTCGTGCTTGACCTCAAACGCAGTGCCATCTGCTTCAAGCAAAGAGGCCTGCCACTGACAATCGCCCCCTTGCCCAACGCGTACACGCTCACTCCAGCACCCCATATCCAGTGCAGATTCTATACTTGCTTGGTCGCTGTGAATAATTTGCCCTGCCCCTGGCACGATGCGCACAAGGTGGTGAAACTGACGTTTAATAGCGTCCAAGTCCGCAAAGATATCTGCGTGATCGTACTCTAAATTGTTAATCACCAAGGTGCGCGGGCGATAGTGGACAAACTTAGAGCGTTTATCGAAGAACGCCGTGTCGTATTCATCTGCCTCGATCACAAAAAATGGAGTATCACCGAGCCGCGCAGAAACCGAAAAATCCTGTGGAATACCACCAATCAAGTAACCTGGCGCCATGTTGGCGTATTCCAAAATCCACGCCAACATAGACGCAGTTGTCGTTTTGCCATGTGTGCCGGAAACCGCCAATACCCAGCGATCTTTGAGCACGTGCTCGCTCAGCCACTGCGCTCCTGAGGTGTAAGCTAATCCCTGCTCTAACACGTATTCAACGGCCGCATTACCACGACTCAGTGCATTGCCAACCACCACTAAATCTGGGGCCGGTTGCAAGTGTTCAGCGCTATAGCCTTGCATCAATTCAATGCCCTGCTCTTCGAGCTGAGTGCTCATCGGTGGATAGACATTGGCATCCGAGCCTGTGACTCGGTACCCCAGCTCTCTCGCCAAAATAGCCATCGACCCCATAAAGGTCCCGCAAATACCCAAAATATGTATATGCAACGCCGCGCGCTCCCACTAGAAATAACAACCGCGCTATAATACAGCAATCACCGCAGTGATACTCCGCGCGATCACATTTTTTAAGACTTATCGCCTATGTCGCACTAAAAATTTCGCCGCTATCATGATTTTTCTCAGGCTATGGCGTAAAATGCGCCCACTTAGAATGCAGGGCCGTCCCCGCTCACGCTCACACAACCGTAAAAGGTATTAAAGACATGCAACTGCTCAGCCAGTTTTTGCGCCACAAAGAAACCGACGAAGAATTAACTGACCTCATCGCCACCTTGATGGTCGCCTGTAAAGAGATTGCACTTAAGCTGCGCGAAGGCGCAATCTCTGGCGTGTTGGGTACGACTTCCAACACCAATGTACAGGGCGAGACGCAAAAGAAACTGGATGTCATTTCCAACGAAATCCTGAAGAAGTACCTGCTGGGACACACCACAGTTGCAGGCCTCGCGTCAGAAGAGGAGAGCGAGCCGGTTATCGCCAACCCAAATGGCAAGTACTTAGTGATATTCGATCCTCTGGACGGTTCGTCCAATATTGATATCAATGTCTCAGTTGGCACTATCTTCTCTATTTTAGAAGCGAACCCCGCCGAGGGCTTCCACGATGAAGCGCCCTACCTACAAACCGGTCGCAAGCAGCTGGTCTCGGGCTATGTACTCTACGGCCCAGCCGCTGTCCTAGTACTGACAACAGGTCAAGGCGTCAACATGTTCACGCTGTCCAATACCGGTGACTTCTTGCTGACACGTGAAAATGTCACTATTCCCGAAGAGACACAGGAGTTTGCCATCAACATGTCAAACTACCGCCACTGGGAGCCGGCGATGCGCAGTTATGTCGACGATCTACTCGAAGGTGTAGACGGTCCTCGCTGTAAAAACTACAACATGCGCTGGGTTGCCGCTATGGTCGCCGAGATCCACCGTGTCCTAACTCGCGGTGGCATATTCATTTATCCCTGGGATGCCCGCGTTCCCAAAAAGCCGGGCAAACTGCGCCTGATGTACGAGGGCAACCCGATGAGCATGTTGATCGAGCAGGCCGGTGGCCTGGCCAGCAACTGCTACAGCGACATTATGGATGTTGAACCTGAAGATATTCACGAGCGCGTCTCCGTGGCTATGGGTTCAAAGCACGAAGTCGAAATGTTGATGGAATACCACAAGCGCATCGACTCAGTCATCGAACACTAATCAATTACTTTACGCGGCAACTGAGCGTCTCAGTTGCCCTTACCTTTAACCACAAGGATTAACATCATGGGTTTTGCTAACGTCTCAGCAGGCAAAGACTTGCCAAACGACATCAACGTCATCATCGAAATTCCCGCCGAGAGCTCGCCGGTCAAATACGAAATTGAAAAAGATCAGGATGCTATTTTCGTCGATCGCTTCATGGCTGCGCCCATGTTCTACCCTGCCAACTACGGCTACATCAACGACACACTTGCCGATGACGGCGATGCGCTAGATGTATTGGTCATCACACCCTACCCGGTTATTCCTGGTTCGGTTATACGCGCGCGCCCTATCGGCATTCTCAACATGACTGACGAAGCTGGCGAAGATGCTAAGCTTGTGGCAGTACCCCACGAAAAGTTGAGCAAGGCATACAACCACGTTCAGGACATTCAAGACCTACCTGAGCTTGAGCTGGCACGCATCAAGCACTTCTTCGAAAACTACAAAGGCCTTGAAGAGGGCAAATGGGTTAAAGTTGAAGGCTGGGATAACGCTGCTGCAGCGAAAAAAGCGATCGAAGCGGCTGCTAAGGCTTACCAAGAGAGCAAGTAACGGCCTCTGCCACAGCACTTACGTGCTGTGGTTTCTCCCCTCCTCTGAAATACTCATATTTTTATATCGCGATATACGCAAGCTCTCCATTTTTCTACTATGCTTAATGCTCTACACTAGCGGATTACGTCATGACATTGATTGGCAAGCGGATTGCCCACACAATTATTGCAAGCATGTGTGCATTCACTATCACAACGCAGAGTTTTGCCAACGAAAAATTGCTCGTCGTACGCGGTGACGGCAACTATGTCCCCTTTGAAAT
>JBMZCU010000137.1:0-8421 GCA_049613705.1 Pseudomonadales bacterium
ATGAGCTATAGCAACCGCGAGATTATCGCGTTGGCCAAGCGCGCCGGCGCAGCTATCCTAGAGATCTACGAAACCGCTTTTGAGGTTGAAACCAAATCCGATGACAGCCCGCTGACCGCCGCTGATTTGGCAGCCCACAAAGTCATTGTCGAAGGGTTGAAGAAACTGACACCGGGCATTCCCGTGCTCTCGGAAGAATCGGACCAGGAACAACTGGCCAAACGCTTTAGCTGGTCGCGCTACTGGCTGATCGATCCGCTGGACGGCACCCGCGAGTTCGTCAAGCGCAACGGCGAGTTCACCGTCAACATCGCGCTGATTGACAATCACAAGCCTGTTTTTGGTCTCGTGTACTCACCTGTACTCGGTCAGTGCTACTGGGGAGGTGCACAAGGCGCTTTCAAGGCGTGCGGCAGTGAAGCCGCCACGCAAATCAGCGTAACGTCGCCACCGCAAGGCGATCGCAAGTGGCGCGTCGTCGGCAGTCGCTCGCACCAGACACCACCCTTCAAAGCCTTTATCGACGCCCTGCCACAGCGCGAACTCGTCGCGATGGGTAGCTCGCTCAAGCTCTGCCTAGTCGCCGAGGGTGTTGCCGATCTCTATCCGCGATTTGGCCCTACATGTGAGTGGGATACTGCGGCTGCACAGGCCATTGTTGAAGCCGCAGGTGGCAGCGTGTTAGACATGGCAACGTTGAAGCCACTGCGCTATAACACGCGCCCTGAGACCTTGCGCAACCCAGAGTTCATCGTCTGCAGCAGTGTCTCGCAGACTTGGTCGCCACTGCTGTCACCGCGCAGTTAGATAGCCTGCTGAGGGGCTGCCCTCAGAACCAGCCGCCGCTGCGCTTGTCGAGATCCGCTTTACAGCTCTTGTACTGTGAAGTGTACTGAGCGGCGCGTCCTTTGACTTTCTTCGCCACGCCCAAGAGCCAGGGCTTCTTGTTGTAAGTTTTACGCTTATAGCCGCCGCGCCCTTCATGGTAGGCCAGATACTGGCCGTAGGCGTCCCACTTGGAGACACCGGTTTGGCGCTGTGTGCCGTGGGTGTACCAACCGATAAAGTCAATCGCATCGGCGAAGTCGTCGCGGCTCGAAGCCCAGCTCCCCGCCGAGGACTTATACTCACCCCAAACTCCGTTCAACGCCTGTGAATAACCGTAGGCACTGGATTTTCGCCCGGTTGGTATAACCCCTAGGAAATAGTTGTAACCCGGACGGGCATCGCTGACGAAGCGCGACTCCTGGTGCATAATCGCCATCATCACGGGAATCGGTGTTCCCCAGCGCTTATTAGATTTTTTCGCCGCCTCGTGCCAGTCGATATTACCGCGAAAGATACTGCACAGATTATTGACATTAGAGGGGCGGTAACTGGCGCAGCCGGCGAGCAGAGCGCAGATTAGGCTCAAACTTATCCACTGCAGCGGTGACTTCAATCGACTCATGGCAAGCTCTCTTTAAACAGTTTGGCTGTGGAAAATGAGGGGCGTATCAACCCACTGAATTCATACACAACTGGAGTTTAGCGGATCAGCTGTGGATATGACGATATTTTTTAAGGTTTTTTCGCGCTATACGCCGCGCAGTAGCTCCCAGAGTACTGCTGTATCAGTGCCGTCATTAAAACGCAATATTTCCGTCACTGTGGCGTAACACCTCGCGCCTAGCATAGTGCACAAAAATTCCCATCATATAGAGGAAGGCCCGATGACAAGCCACAACAACCCAAGCCAATTCGCCACTCTTGCAGAGCGCGCCATCTCACGTCGCAGTTTTCTATCACACAGCGTCGCCATCGGCGCCTCCGCCTTTGTTATGGGAGCCACAGGCTCCTTGGCGAGCAGTATCAGCAACGCCAGCGAGAGCCGCTTCGGCTTCAAGCCGGTCGCCGCTAACGCGCTGGATACCGTGACAGTACCTGAAAACTACAGCTGGCAAGTAGTGGTCAGCTGGGGCGATCCACTGTGGTCTAAAGGTAGCGAATTCGATCATGTATCGCGCGGTACTGGTGCCAGCCAAGAGCTTGCTTTCGGCGATAACAATGATGGCATGTCACTGTTCGAGAAGGGCGAAGACAATATCTTAGTGGTCAACAACGAGTACGTTAACCGCTCTATCTTCCACGGCAACCGCGCCTCTGGCCTGCCGGAAAACGCCGACGATGTGCGCAAGAGCAAAGCCGGTCACGGCGTCTCTGTAGTTCAAGTAAAGCAGCAAAATGGCAAGTGGAGCGTAATCAAAGACGCCCCTATGAACCGTCGTATCACCGGCGATACACCGATGCAGATCACAGGCCCAGCGCGCGGCCATGCACTGATGAAGACCTCCGCCGACACTCAGGGCGAAGTGGTGCTAGGCACCTTTAACAACTGCGGCAACGGCCGCACACCTTGGGGCACTTACTTAGCCTGCGAGGAAAACTTCAACGGCAACTTCGCCAGCACAGATCCCAACTACGTGGGCAGCGCCGAGATGAAGCGCTACGGCCTAAAGAACAAAGACCGCGGCTACGGTTGGTATACAGAAGACGCGCGCTTTGATATCAGTGCTGAGCCCAACGAGCCCAACCGCCACGGCTACATAGTCGAGATCGACCCGTTCAACTCGGAGTCCACGCCGAAAAAGCGCACCGCGCTGGGCCGCTTCAAGCACGAAAACGCCGAGGTGGTACTCGCGGCGAACGGCCACGTCGTGGTTTACATGGGTGATGACGAGCGCGGAGAATTCCTCTACCGCTTTATCAGCCGCGAGCGCTATGTCGAGGGCAGCGACAACAGTAACTTGCTGGAAGAGGGGGACCTCTACGTCGCGCGCTTCGACGAGGACTTCAACGGCCATTGGCTGGCGCTGACACCTGAAACTACAGGTATGTCTTCACAGGCTGAGATCTGCATTCACACCCGCCTGGCGGCCTCTGCTGTCAAAGCGACCACTATGGACCGCCCGGAGTGGGTTGCGGCAAACCCGCTCAAGTCCGAGGTTTACTGCTGCCTGACGAACAACAAGAACCGCGGTGTTAAAACCAATGCAGGTGGTGATGCTACACCCATTGGCGGGCCAAATCCGCGCGAGAAGAACAACTATGGACAAATCGTTCGCTGGCAACCCGCGAGCGGTGACCACACTGCTGCAAGCTTCACCTGGGACTTATTTGTTGTCGCCGGCAACCCAGAAGTGCACGGCAACGCCTATGCGGGAAGCGCTAACATCAACCGTCACAACATGTTCAATTCGCCAGACGGTTTGGCCTTCGACGACAACGGCCTGCTGTGGATTCAAACTGACGGCAAGTACAGCAACAAGGGAGACTTCGCCGGTATGGGTAACAACCAGATGCTAGTGGGCGACCCGAGCACAGGCGAAATCCAGCGCTTTATGGTGGGGCCAAAAGAAGCCGAAGTGACCGGTATCACTTGGAGTGGCGATCGCCGCACCTTGTTTGTCGGCATCCAACACCCCGGTGAAAAAGGCGACAGCCACTTCCCGGGCGGCGGTGACAGCGTGCCGCGCTCTTCTGTTATCGCGATCACTCGAAATGACGGCGGGTTAATCGGCTAGCAAAGCGACGTTTTTTACCTGAATTTCGCGGTTTGGGGCGCTTGCGCCCCTTTTTTCCACTCTCAAAGTGGAGCACGCCTTGAGACCTATCTGCGAGCCTGGGCCCACTGAAGTGGTGGCTGCGCAACATTGTGTTTAATAACACTCTGCTTGATGACACTGTGCTTAACAGGCCAGTGCTTTATCCCCGCTAAGTGCTGAGCTAAACGAACGCCTCCCAACAGCGCAAAAGCCACACCGCAACCACTGTAGCCGACAGCATAAGTCACACTGGGATCATCTTTTACTTGCCTAATCTGCGGCAAATCCTCCGCACTGGCACTGCCCCAGCTCTGCCAGCAGTAAGCTCCCTCGACACCCTGTAACAGGGGAAATTTACGCATCAGCGCAAGCTGTAACTGCGCTTTGTGATCGCCGCAGCTAACACTGCGCCCACCGATCAGCAGACGATTGTCTGGCAACTTACGTACAAAGTGACGCAGTGTGCGAGTATCTGTAATCAAATCAGAGCTGGCGAACTTTATTGTCGCCAGCTGTGCTGCGCTCAGCACCGGTGTAACCATCATACTGGACAGTACCGGTACACTGCGGCAGCTCAAACCAGGGTGCAGTGCCTGCGCACTTGGGTTATTCGTCGCACAAATCACATGGCGCGCTCTCACAGTACCGCGCCCAGCGCGCAGTAAGTGATACTCGCCCTCTTTGCGCCAACTGAACACGGCAGACCCGCTGTAGACGTATGCCCCACCCGAGCGGGCCAAAGAGAGATAGCCCAGCACCAGCTTGAGTGGATTCACGCCAAAGCCCTGCTCAAAACGCAGCGCGGCATAAGCCTCTTCCCCTTCAAAGTAGTGCTCGCGTAATTCCTGTGCACTGAGTAGCTGAGTGTGCAAACCAAACTGCTGGCGCAGGAAACTCGCCTCACCGAGCAGGTGCTTCGTCATCCGCTTGCGGTGAGCAACCCACAAGTGCCCACTGGGCTGGCGCTCACACGCTATCCCCAGGCGGCTGATGTCATCGTCTAAACGCTCTACCCCCCGCTGTATCTCCGCAAACATAGCGGCGCCAGCAGCCGCACCAAAACGGCGAATAACTCGCTGGAAAGGCGTACGCCCTAACACCTTTTGCGCGAACCCAGCACTGCGCCCGCTACACCCCCAACCAGGTCGCTTAGCCTCAAGTACAGCCACTTCAACACCGCATTCGCGAGCCAAGTGGGCCGCTGCAGATAAGCCGGTATATCCCGCCCCTATAACAGCGACATCAACTGTGATCGCACTGTCGAGCTGCCCATCATCTTCAGCGGGCACGGTTGTGCTATCAGCCCAATATGTATCCGGGAGCAATTCGGGTACAGCCGACAAAGGAGAAACTAGAGGCTCATACATAACACTCCCCCATCAGCCAGAGCACAAAAAAGAAAAAGCAAAAATATTTATGAAAAAATAACAAAGAATTTCACTAAATGGAAATTTATATCAACTTATTTCACATGAAATTCCTCCTTCACTACTGACACAACGCTGTCAGTAGGGGAGCTATAAACTTTGCATCACTAACCAAAACAAGGAGATAGTCATGCAAAGCACCATCGAAGTAGTTACGTTTAATCTAAAGCCCGGTATCACGGCAGAGCAGCTCGCCGCCACTAACGACGCTATGCAAACATTTTTGCTAGCCCAAGACGGCTTTCTCTACCGCTCTACCAGCTGCGACGACGAAGGGCTGTGGTTTGATATTATTTACTGGCGTGATCGTGCAGCGGCTAAAGCCGGCGGCGAGGCGTTTATGGCTTCAGACATTGGTGCCCAAGTGATGGGTATGGTCGAGGAGGCTTCTTGTAAATTACGCCACATGGATGCAGTATCCGAAACACTCAATTGCGAAGATAAAGCCGCCTAATTAACTTAGGCCCCAAAAAATCAGTGGTGGAGTAATCCACCACTGCCAGAACATGTTGCCAAGATGAGAAAAGCAGAGCGTCTATTTCAACTCATTACGCTATTGCGCGGTCGCCGCACAGCGATTACCGCACAGACCTTAGCACTCAGCTTGGAGGTCTCTGAGCGCACGGTCTACCGCGATGTACAATCGCTGAGTCTCTCGGGTATTCCCATTGAGGGGGAAGCGGGTGTCGGCTACCGGCTGAAACCCGGCTTCACCTTACCACCAATGATGTTTGAGCCCCGAGAACTGGAGGCATTGCTGCTAGGTGCACGTATGGTACAGCGCTGGGGAGACAGCGACATGGCAGCAGCGGCCGAAGCGGCACTGACAAAAATTCGCGCCACTTTACCTGATAAGCTGCACATCGAGCACGCTCTGCGCCCCGAGTGGATGCTCGTGCCCGAGTACTCCTACGGTGAGAGCGCCCGCTTCGGCGATCAAATCGGCCACGCCGTCAAACATTACAAAGTGATTCAAATCCACTACCGCCGCGCAGATAAACAACCCTCTGTACGCAGCGTTTGGCCGCTGGGATTGGTATTTTGGGGCAGTGTCTGGACGCTCGTGAGCTGGTGTGAGCTACGCGGTGACTACCGCTCATTTCGCCTCGACCGCATTATTTCACTCGAGACGTTGGAGCGCTCTTACCCAGATGACGGAGAAATCAACCTAGCGAACTACATCGCACAGGCCGAGCGCGATTGAAGGGCATGCCTAAAAGGGTATCTCTAACGCCAGCAAGTCCTTTCACTCACTGGCTTTACAGCTTTGAACTAGGGCTTAGAGCGAGCGCTGCCAACTGATGATTTCCGACAGCGCGTAAACCGCTTCTACACCTTTGTTGTTGATCGTCTCATTGGAGCGCAGCTCCGCATCTTCGATACACGTCACCCCAATGACCTCATTGATAATCGGCTTGTTGAAGCGATCGCCAACACTGGCAAAGCCGTCGACAACCGTTTGCAGTACGCTATCATCGTGCGTCGTTGCCCCTTTAAGTACAACACCGAAAGCGATCACCGCATCCAGCTGCGGGCGCTTTTCAAACAACTGGCGCGCCGCGTAGGGCAACTCTAGCGCCCCAGGCAGTATGTGCTGCTCGATATCGGCTTCGTCGACACCGACCGCCTTGAGCTCGGCGATGCAGCGATCTGCCATGCCTTGCACGCACTGCGGGTGCCACGAGCTGGAGACTATAGCCACCTTAGTATTGGGAATCTTTTTAAAGTCAGCCACTTGCTTGGGAAGGAAGCCTGCCATATCAATCACCTTATGAAATTTTCAAAATTCTTGGCATAGTAGCAAGTTAAAGGTACAGACTAAATGATCGAATCGACAGCAACGGCAGTTATCACGTGAAAAAAGCACCGTTTTTAATTCAAATACTCATCGTCTGCGGCGCACTGCTCCCCTTTGAGTTCACGCTGGCGGAGGAAGAAGAGTACACACCTTTAACCTTCACCCCTTCAGGCCAGAACTTTATTCTGCAAGGCGTGATCGACGACTACTCCCTCGAGGACTTTGAGCACGCACTGAAAGAGCACCCCAAAATTCGCCACCTCATCTTTGAGAATGTACCCGGCTCCATCGATGACGAGACCAATCTACAACTCGCTAAGCGCATCCACTCGCTGGGCTTCACTACCGCCATTCCAGCTGGCGGGCTAATCGCCTCCGGCGGTACAGATCTCTTTCTCGCTGGCGTGCGGCGCAGCATCGCCGAACACAGCTGCGTGGGCGTTCACGCCTGGGCCGCGGAGACAGACGACGGCCTGATCGACGCTAACCAAGTGCCGCGCGACGCCGCAGAGCACAAAGCCTACACAGACTACTATCGCACGGTGAACATAGACCCTGAGTTTTACTGGTACACCTTAGCCGCAGCGACCTCTGAGCAGATGCACTGGATGAGTTACGCAGATGTGAGGCGCTTCAGGCTCGGTGATAACTATCAGTTAAACGATACCGGCCGCGCCATTGACTGCGACGCAATTCCCGATCCCTGATCACGGATTGCGAGCGCACGCATTTCGACCTATGCTGTGAGTAGCGCAGCAAATAGAGGGACACACTATGCTTATGGATACACCGATTTGCGACTTCGGTTGGAAGGCTCCTGACTTCAGCCTGCAAGATACTAGCGGCCAAGCCTTTGAGATGGCTCAGCAGCTGGGCGATAAGGGCCTGTTAATCGCCTTTATCTGCAACCACTGCCCCTACGTGCAGGCCATTGCTGAGCGCCTAGCACAAGATTGCGACGAGCTGATGGCAGCCGGAGTTAACGTGCTGGCTATCATGGCCAACGACTACCACACCTACAGCGCCGACAGTCCGGCCAAAATGCAGTACTTCGCCGAAGTGCACCACTTCAACTTCCCCTACTTGATCGATGAAACCCAAGAGGTCGCCCGCGCTTACGGCGCCGTGTGCACCCCGGACTTCTTCGGCTTCAACGCACAAGGCGAACTGCAGTACCGCGGCCGCCTCGACAGCGCCGCCATGGGCGACCCGACAGACCGAGACCGGGAACTAGTGAGAGCAATGTTACAAATAGCAGAGACAGGACAGGGGCCAGAGCAGCAGATGGCGTCTATGGGGTGTTCGATTAAATGGCGGTGAGATGCCCACCACCAGCCTTATTAAATGTATGGCAATCTGCTACATCCCCAAAAAACAGCAGCAGGCAGCAGATAAGACTACAGAGCAGACTTCTTACCTTGAACGGGCTGTGCAATAAGTGAACTAGCGACGATTAAATCGTTAGAAAGTGGGATCATTTGAAAGGCCAGAAACCTGCAAGATATCTTTTATACTTTCTCAAATTGACACTTAAAGTTAATTGCTCGTGTTTTCACTCCATTACCAATCAGATCATGAGCATTAACTTGTGCTCCTACAACCTCCTCTAAAC
>JBMZCU010000138.1:0-8340 GCA_049613705.1 Pseudomonadales bacterium
GCTGTTTTAGCTTGCATTTTAATCTGTGGAATTGAACTAATTCTGTTTGAATTTGAAGCTTAGCTAGAGTGATGAGTGTGCTTGATAAAACAGTTAACAGCGAATGAAAAATGGGGCTATCATACTGCCAGTCAGTGCTGTTTTGCGATTGAATATGCCAAAAGACTGAACTCTTTTCCTTGATTTAGACTTTGCTACGGGTAAAAGTTAATTACTAACTTTTATAGCTACTAAATTACTAGTGAGTATTCACTCACTAGTAATTTTTTAGTTGCATCTTGCCTATTTTAAACTAAATGTCCCGTTCTGTTTTATCGAGCTTAAGTGGCTTTTTCAACAGCGTGAGTGTTCACCTTTTAAGGTAGAAAATGAGTAGAGTTTCAGTGGGGAATTTGGAGGACGTTTTTAATTGAATTTGTTTGAATTAATGACGAGCTAATCTATAGAAAAAGAGCTATTCGCCAGTGTTTAAGGGATGGTGTGAACGGTGAAAAGCTGCATTTTTGCAAAGTGTGAAACGGAGTTACGCACGCCAGTGAGATAGCCTTCAAGGCGCACTTGTTGTAAGTTAATTAACTTATTAACTATCTATTAGTTTTCTTTAACACTTAAGTGGGTGCACGGCATGCAAAACATCAGTGCAATTCTCAGTTTGACCAGCCCGATTTTTCTGTTGATCGCGCTGGGCTTTACGGTAGTGAGGAAGGGGTGGCTTGGGCGGGAGGCAATCGGTCATTTCGCCTGGTTTGTGATTCACTTCGGTCTGCCTGCGGCGATTTTCAAGGCGCTGAGCAGCCGCTCGCTGCAGGATATTTTACACTTTGATTACCTACTGATTTTTGGCATCGGCTCACTGCTCTCATTTGCGACTTTATTTGTGATTGCCAAGGCGCGCGGTAAAAACCTCACTGAGTGCGCCATGTTCGGACTGGGTGCGAGCATGTCCAACAGTTTGATGATCGGCTTTCCCATAGTGATGCAGCTGTTTGGGGAGGCGGCGCTAGTGCCTTTCTCGCTGACGCTGATTGTCGAGAATTTCTTTATCCTGCCGCTGGCGTTGGCGCTCGCCGATACTGGGCAGCAAAAAGGCGAGCGCTTTTGGCGCAGTCTGCTCGGTGCGCTGCCCAGCCTGCTGAAAAACCCTGTAGTGCTGGCGATTATTGTTGGCATGTGCAGCGCCCTCACGGGATTCGGTGCACCGGCTGTGGTCGCCCGCGGCATAGATATGTTGGCCAGCACAGTCGGGGCGCTGGCGCTCTTTACCATAGGCGGGATGCTGGCAAATGTCAGGCCCGCAGGTATGTTGGGCGACATCAGCCTAATCGTCGCGGGGAAATTGCTGGTTCACCCGCTGTGTGTGGCGCTGATGCTGTTTCTACTGCCGCCTATGTCGCCGCTCTTTACCGGAGTGGCGCTGGTGCTGGCTTGTATGCCTATGTTTAGCATCTACGCGGTGTTCGGTCTGCGATATCAGATGGGCGCGCTGTGTTCGGCGGTCCTGTTACCGGCGACACTGCTCGCTTTTATCGGCATCAATACCGTTATTTGGCTGCTCGAGATTTAGTGGATTTTTTTATAAGTATCTGATTTTTGGTCACTATTAAATCAGTATAAAATATTAATTAACAAGTTAACTAATTTTGGCTAGAGTATAGCCAACTTCACATACACAGGGCCAAATCATGCAATTCACACTTAGAGACAGCAGCTTACTCAAGACACAGGCGTTTATCGACGGCAACTGGGTCGATGCCGACAGCGGTGACCAGTTTGCGGTTAGCAATCCAGCCAATGGTGAAACGATTGCCAGTGTGGCCAGTGTTGGTAAAGCCGAAACTGCACGTGCTATCGAGGCGGCGCAGCGTGCGATGCAAGGCTGGAAAGCGCTCTCGGCGGCGGCGCGCGCTGCGGTGTTGGAGCGCTGGCACGCGCTGTTACTGGAGAACCAGCAGGACTTGGCAGCTATTATGACGCTAGAGCAGGGAAAGCCGCTAGCAGAAGCTGTTGGAGAAGTCGCCTACGGCGCCTCTTATTTGAAGTGGTTTGCCGAAGAGGGCAAGCGAGTCTACGGCGATATCATCCCGACGCCGCAAACTGATAGACGAGGTTTAGTGATCAAGCAGCCTGTGGGTGTGGTCGGTGCGATTACGCCGTGGAATTTTCCCAATGCGATGATAGCGCGCAAAGTCGCACCGGCGCTGGCTGTGGGCTGTGCGATTGTTTTAAAACCTGCCTCGGAGACGCCGCTGTCAGCACTGGCCATGGCGGAACTTGCAGCGCGCGCTGGCTTACCTGCTGGGCTTTTTTCTGTACTACCCAGTAAGCGGTCGTCGGAAGTGGGTGCTGAGCTGACCGGTAATCCCATTGTTAAAAAGGTGACATTTACGGGCTCGACCCCTATTGGTAAGTTGCTGATGAAGCAGTGTGCAGACACTGTGAAGCGCACTTCGATGGAGCTTGGTGGCAACGCACCGGTAATCGTCTTTGACGATGCCGATCTCGATGCCGCTATAACAGGCGCACTGGCTTCTAAATATCGTAACTCTGGCCAGACCTGTATCTGTGCCAACCGCATCCTGGTACAGGACGGCATCTACGATGCGTTTTGTAGAACGACTCAGTGCTGCGGTACAGGGCTTTAACGTGGGCGACGGTTTCGATGAGGCGACGACACACGGCCCTGTGATTACCCAAAAAGCGGTACAAGATATTCACGCTAAGGTTGAGAGCGCTGTTGCCGAGGGGGCTAAAGTTGCGCTCGGCGGTGAAGTGATGGCGCGTGAGGGCAACTTCTACGCCCCCACCATCCTGACAGAGGTCACGCCGCAGATGCGGGTTTTCAAGGAAGAGATATTCGGACCCGTGGCGCCTATCTTCAAATTTGATACCGAGGAAGAGGCAATCGCCATGGCCAACGACACTGAGTTTGGATTGGCAGCTTACTTCTACTCTCAGGACATTGGCCGCGTCTGGCGCGTCAGCGAAGGTGTTGAATACGGCATGGTCGGGGTCAACGAGACGGCTATTAGCTCAGAGGTGATCCCCTTTGGCGGTGTTAAAGAGTCAGGCCAGGGGCGCGAAGGGTCCAAGTACGGTTTGGATGATTACTTGGAGACTAAATACATCTGCATGGGCGGGCTGTAAATCTTCGCTGTCCGCCACAGTGACGCTGTGGCGGCTTGAAACATCAAAATACTGGCAATTAGTTAATATATTAATTATATTGAGTGCTATCGATGAATTTCACAGTTCGCTGTGACAACGCAAAGGTAACCAGATGCTGACACCACAACAGATCAAAGACGCTGCAGAGCGTCTCTATAACGCAGAGACGCAGCGCCAGCAGATCCCTGCTCTCACGCTAGACTATCCCGATATGGATATGGACGATGCCTACAAAGTGCAGAAGAGCTGGGTCGATCGCAAGATCGCCGAGGGCGATAAGGTTAAGGGCTACAAGATAGGACTGACCTCGCGCGCGATGCAGATGGCAGTCAATATCGACCAGCCGGACTACGGCGTGTTACTCAACAGCATGTTTTTTGCCGACGGCGCCGAGATCAAAGTCGACGACTTCCTTGACCCGCGCATCGAAGTCGAGCTCGCCTTTGTGCTCAAAGATCGCCTTGAGGGTGACGACATCACGATTTTCGATGTGCTCAACGCCACGGATTACGTCATCCCCTCACTGGAGCTGATCGCTGCGCGCTGTCACCGCACGGACCCCGAGACAGGCTATACCCGCAAAGTGTTGGACACTATCGCCGACAACGCGGCCAACGCGGGGATCATCCTGGGCGGGCGCCCGATGAAACCGATGGACTTAGATATGCGCTGGGCCGGTGCCCTGCTCTACCTCAACGGCCAGATCGAAGAGACAGGCCTGGCAGCCGGCGTGTTGGGTCACCCCGCCAACGGTATCTGCTGGGTGTGCAAGCGCTTTGCGCCGCACGGCGTCGCGCTGGAGCCGGGGCAAGTTGTTTTGTCTGGCTCCTTCACTCGGCCTGTGCCGGTGAAAGCGGGTGATACAGTGCACGCCGACTACGGCCCGCTGGGCGGTATCTCAGTTAAGTTCGTCTAGGAGGCTGTGATGTCACAACAAGACTCGCAACAGGACTACAGCACGGCGCTGCCCGTGAATCAGTTCAAGGCAGCGCTTAAAGGGGATACCCCACTGTGGGGACTGTGGATGGGATTGCCGGATGCCAGCTGTGCGGAAATTCTCGCCGGTGCCGGCTTTGACTGGCTACTGATCGACGGCGAGCACGCCCCTTTTGAGCTCGATTCCACCATGCGCCACCTGCAGGCGATGGCGCCCTATCCGGTGTCGCCTATCGTTCGCCCAGAAGAGGGCCGTACGGCGCTGCTCAAGCGCTTGTTGGATATAGGCGCGCAGACACTGCTAGTGCCTATGTGTGACAGTGCCGAGCAGGCGCGCGAGCTAGTGCGCGCGGTCAAGTATCCGCCGCAGGGTATTCGCGGACTCGGCAGCTCGCTGGCGCGCGCCGCCAAGTGGAATGCCGTGCCCAACTACTTGCACCGCGCCAACGAGGAGGTCTGCCTCATCGTCCAGGCCGAGACTGCGACGGCGATGGAAAATCTCGCCGAGATCGCTGCGGTTGACGGTGTTGACGCGGTCTTTATCGGCCCATCCGATCTCTCTGCCTCTATGGGGCACGTGGGCAATCCCGACCACCCCGAGGTGGTTGAGGCCATCGAGCGCGGCATCGCGACTATCAATGCTGCAGGCAAGGCGGCTGGCCTGCTCTGCATTAACGCGGCCAAGGCGCAGGGCTACGTGGAGAAGGGCGCCAAGTTTGTCGGTGTCGGGGTAGATACTCTGCTGCTGGGCAATGCCGCCAAAGCGCTGGCTAAACAATTCAAGACAGGCGAGCAGGCGCAAGAGAGCAGCTCGTCCAGCGGTTATTAACGCTTCGATTAAAAGGTAAACATGATGAACACAGATTCTATCGTCAAAGGTAAATTGGTCTGCGTCGCACTGAACGACGCCGAGCAGTTAGCTGCACTGCAGCAGACGTTCAGCGAGCCGCCACACAAGGCGGCTCCCACTCAGCCGGTGCTCTACTTCAAGCCGCGCAACACCTGGAGCACAGACGGTGCGACTGTCGAGTGGGCGCAGGGGGCTGAAGATATGGTAGTCGGCGCGAGCTTGGCCGTTGTCATCGGCGAGCAGTGCTGCCGCGTCAGTCAGGCGCAGGCGCTCGACTATGTGGCTGGCTACAGCCTGATGCACGACTTCTCCCTGCCGGAGAAGAGCTACTACCGCCCCGACATCAAAGGCAAGTGCCTGGACGGCAGTGCGCCGGTCAGCGCTAAGCTGACACCTGCCGCACAAGTCGCCGATTTAGCGCAGCTGAGCGTGGTGACGCAAGTCAATGGTGAGACCGTTAGCGAGTTTGCGCTATCACAGTGCGAGCGCAGTGTGCCCGAATTGATCAGCACGATTTCATACATCATGACGCTCGAGCCTGGCGATGTTATCGCCGTTGGTTTTAAAGGGGAGCGCAGCCCGGTTGCCAAGGGCGCGAGCGTGACATCGGCGATTGCCGGCGTCGCAGAATTGACGAATACGATGGGCGGAGAGTAAGCATGAAACGAGCACGCGTTTTACATCAAGGGGTCGAGTTGGATATCAGCGTCGATGATAACAACCGCCTGTTGACGGCCGAGGGCAGTGAGCTGAATGAGAGTGACGTCACTTGGCTGTGCCCTGTCAAAGAGCCGGGTACTATTTTTGCACTGGGGCTCAACTACGCCGATCACGCCAGCGAACTGGCGTTCGAGCCGCCCAAAGAGCCACTGGTGTTCCTCAAAGGTGCTAATACGCTGACAGGCCACAAGCAGCAGGCCTATCGCCCCGACAACATAGAGTTCCAGCACTACGAGTGCGAGTTAGTGGCAGTCATCGGTAAAACCGGCAAGAATATTCGTCGCGAAGATGCCATGGAGTACATTGCAGGTTATACCGTGTGCAACGACTTCGCGATTCGCGACTATCTCGAGAACTACTATCGCCCCAACTTACGCGTTAAGAGCCGCGACTCGCTGTGCCCAATCGGTCCCTGGATCGTCGATCGCGAGGATGTCGGCGATGTGACTAACCTAAAGCTGACCACACACGTCAACGGCGAGCTGACCCAAGAGGGCACCACGGCGGACATGATCTTCGACCTGCCTTTCCTGATCGAGTACCTCAGCGCCACTATGACGCTGCAGCCGGGCGACATGATAGCCACGGGGACGCCCAAAGGGCTCAAAGATATGCAGCCGGGCGATGTCGTGGTCTGTGAAATTGAAAATGTCGGCGCGCTGGAGACACATATCGTCTCGGAGCAAACCTTCTACGGTGACAAGTACTAAGGCTTTGGAGAATACGTGATGAGTGAAGCACTGAATGACAATATCGCCAAGGCGAACGACTACTTGGCAAAGTTTAAAGACAACACCTTAGGGCATTACATCGATGGTGCCTGGACTCTGGGCAGCGGTGAGACCTTTGAGAACACCACCCCGGTCGACAACACAGGCCTGGGCCAAGTTGCTCGCGGCACTAAGGCGGAAGTCGATGCGGCCTGTGAGGCGGCGAAAAATGCAGCTCAAGCCTGGGCGGAGATGCCGGGTGCACAGCGCAAGAAGATTCTGCACAAACTGGGCGACGAAATAGAAAAACGCGCCGAGGAGATCGCCCTCGTCGAGTCGATGGACTGCGGCCAGGCACTGCGCTTTATGCGCCAGGCAGCGGTGCGCGGTGCGGCTAACTTTCGCTTCTTCGCCGACAAGGCGCCAGAGGCGCGCAACGGCCTCTCGCTGCACCAGGATCAGCACACTAACTTCACAGTGCGCAACCCGATTGGCCCTGTGGCAGTGATTACGCCTTGGAACACGCCTTTCATGCTCTCGACTTGGAAGATAGCCCCGGCGCTGGCTGCAGGTTGTACTGTGGTGCACAAGCCTGCTGAGCTTTCGCCGCTAACCGGTGCCATTCTCGCCGAGTGCGCCGAGGCAGCAGGCCTACCCAATGGGGTGTGGAATACAGTCAACGGCTTTGGCAGCGAAGTGGGCAAGGCGCTCACCGAGCACGAGGCGATCAAGGCGGTGGCACTGGTCGGCGATTCCGCGACCGGTAAATTGATTCAGGCGCAGACGGCGAATACCCTTAAGCGCCTGCACTTGGAGCTGGGCGGTAAGAACCCAGTGATCGTCTTCGACGACGCTGACTTTGAGCGCGCGCTGGATGCCGTGGTCTTCATGATCTACAGCCTCAACGGCCAGCGCTGTACCAGCTCGAGCCGATTACTGATCCAAAAGGGCATCAAAGACAAGTTCATTGAGGCGCTTAAAGTGCGCGTCGCGGCGCTCAAAGTGGGGCATCCACTGGACCCCGAGACTGAGGTCGGTCCGCTGGTACACACAGGGCACTACGCCAAGGTCACTAGCTACTTTGATATCGCCCAGCAGGACGGTGCCACTGTGGCTGTTGGTGGGCACTCACTGCGCGATCAGCTGGGTGATGGAAACTACGTCGCCCCGACCCTGTTCCTCGATGCGAAAAACGATATGCGTATCGCCCAGGAAGAGATCTTTGGCCCTGTGCTGACGGCAATAGAGTTCGACACTGAAGAAGAGGCGATTGAACTGGCCAACGATACTGTCTACGGCCTGGCGGGCTATATCTGGACCTCAAACACGGGTCGTGCGATGCGCATGGCAGATAAAGTTGAGGCGGGGATGCTCTGGGTTAACTCCGAGAACAACCGCAACTTGCCTTCGCCGTTCGGCGGGGTGAAGATGTCCGGTGTCGGGCGCGACGGCGGCGATTGGAGCTTCGATTTCTACATGGAGACCAAGAACGTCTGTATCGCCCACGACCTGCACCGCGTCCCTGTCATCGGGCGCTAAGCAGGTGACAACAGGCGCTGGTCAGTCGGCCGGCGCCGTTTTTAATTTTGGGACATAGCTATGCCACATTTCATCATGGAATACTCTGCCAACCTCGACGAGGATCTGGATATCCCGGCGCTGTTCAAGCAGCTCAACGATACTGCGGTCGCCACTGGAGTATTTCCGCTGGGCGGTATTCGCACCCGCGCGATTCGCTGTGAGCACTACCGCATCGCCGAGGGGGATCCTGAGAATACTTTTGTTCACCTCACCGCTAAAGTGGGCGCAGGGCGTTCGCCAGAAGTACTTAAAGCCGCAGCAGATAAAGTGTTCGAGACCTTTACCGCGGCACTGCAACCTGCGTTTGAACGGCGCTATATGAGCATTGGCTTTGAGATGATCGAGCTCAACGAGCTGCGCAACTACAAGCAAAACAAT
>JBMZCU010000139.1:0-8308 GCA_049613705.1 Pseudomonadales bacterium
TTACAGACATAAAAAAACTGGCAGCTGCCAGTTTTTTTATGTCTGCAGGGTTGGCTTTAGTTACTGAGATGGCCCTAACATTTCACGTGCGTGATCAAGGGTGCGAGGTGTGATGTCGATGCCGCCGAGCATGCGGGCCACTTCATTGACCCGCTGCTCTTGAGTCATTTCTATGATGGCAGTCGAGGTTGTATGCTTCGACGATTTCTTACTCACAAATAAGTGCTGGTGGCCTTGAGAGGCAACCTGTGGCTGGTGGGTGATACACATGACTTGGCTACGCTCGCCTAGCTGGCGTAGTAGCTTGCCGACAACTTCGGCAATGCCCCCGCCGATGCCGACATCGACCTCATCAAACATGAGGGTCGAGGTGGTGTTGCTCTGGGCTGTCGCCACTTGAATCGCCAAGCTAATACGTGAGAGTTCACCACCAGAGGCTATTTTTGCCAGGGCTTTGGCACTGTGTCCGGAGTTAGTAGCAATTAAAAACTCGATATCCTCCAGCCCGTGTGCGCTGTATTGCTGCTCAGTGAATTCAGATAGCTGGATACTGAAGTGTGCGTTGGGCATGCCGAGCATGTGAAGGTGCTTATCAATGTGAGCGCTGAGCTTCTTGGCTGCTTTGGTGCGCTGTGCGCTGAGTTTGCGCGCACTGTTTAAGTACGTCTCACGTGCACTGTGCAGTGCACCTTGCAAATGTTCTATCTGCTCATCTGAACAGCTAATTTGGGCCAGTTGTGCGCTGAGTATTGGCTCTAAGGTGAATAGCTGCTCTGCATCGATGCGGTGCTTGCGCGCTAGATCGTAAATAACGGAGAGGCGTTGCTCTACCTCTTGAAGGCGCGCAGGGTTTAGTTCGACGTGATCGAGGTAGTGGCTGATTTCAGCGCTGGCTTCCTCGAGCTGAATCAAAGCGCTGTTGAGCAGTTCGCCGGCAGTTTCAACACGCTCACACTGGGGAAGTTGCTGTTGTAGCTGGATGCTTTGATGAAGCAGGGAGCTACAGTGGTTTTGATCACCAGCATCCAGCATTGCCAGTAGTGAGTGTCCGCTGTGAAGAATCTCCTCAGCTTGGCTGAGGGTCTTAAGTTCCAGCTCGAGCTGTTCGACTTCGCCTTCACTGACGCTAAGCTGCTGTAGCTCTTCGACTTGGTAACTCAATAGCTGGACTTTTTCCTGTTGCTCGGCACTGTTGTTGAGCAGGCGCTCTAACTGTTTGCGCTGGGCAGTCATCAGTTGATAGTGGTTGGCTGTTTTTGCCGCCAGCGCGTTGTGCTTGGCGAAATTGTCGAGCAGGGAGCGATGGTGCTCGCGCTGTAGAAGGTTTTGATGTTCGTGCTGGCCGTGGATGGCAACCAAGTAGCTACCTAGCTCACGCAGAGAGTTGAGTGGGCAGCTGCGGCCGTTGATGAATGCTTTAGAGCGGCCATCGGCGCTGAGGACACGGCGCAAGATGCACTCGCCATCTTGGCTTAGCTCTTGAGCATCCAACCAAGCTTGGGCCTGGGGGATAGCGCTGATATCAAAGTCGGCGATAATATCCGCCTTTTTCTCTCCTTGGCGCACGACTGAGCTGTCGCCGCGTTTACCAAGTGCCAGCTGCAGCGCATCTATCATAATAGATTTGCCCGCCCCAGTTTCACCGCTAACGACTGTCATGCCGCGCTGAAAATCTACACACAGCTGATCGACGATGGCGAAATTGTTGATGCTGAGATGTGTGAGCATAGTGACCTCTGTAATATGGTTATTTGTACAGTGTTTATTTATACAGTGTTTTATAGTCTAAATTTTGTGCGATTGCAATGTGTTCGTGGTGAGATTTTTTAGTGCTGGGACTTGAAGAATGTGTGTACCTCCCCATATAGGAGACATTCATCAGTGTGTCATCGAAGTGAGAGAGCGAACGGCGGTTAAAGCGCTTTTGCCCGCTTCGGTAATCGCCTAAAAGATACGAACGCGCAGGTGCAACACCCTGCACAGTAACACTCGGAGAGAGACATGAGCGAAGAGCAGAAGAACCAAGAAGAGCAGCCCGTAACACAAGAGCAGCAAGCGCCTGAAGAGGTGGTAGAAAACCCTATCGTCGATGAGAGCGAAGTGGATGCGGGCATTGATTTGGGCGCTCTGGATCTGGCAAAGCAACTCAAAGAGGCGCAGGACGAAGTCGCTAGCTTAAAAGATCAGATGCTGCGCGCCGTTGCGGATGCGCAGAACATCAAACGCCGCGCGGAGCAAGATGTGAGCAAAGCGCACAAGTTTGGCACAGAGAAATTTGTCAATGAGATGCTGCCGATTGTCGATTCACTCGAGCGCGCGCTTGAAAGCAAAAGTGATGATGAAGCGACTAAGGCTATGTATGAAGGTGTTGAGATGACACTGAGTATGTTTGTCTCTGGGTTGGCCAAGTTTAATGTTGAGCAAGTCAATCCTCAGGGAGAGGCTTTTGACCCTGCGCTGCACCAGGCGATGTCAATGGTCGACGGTGGTGAGGTAGAGTCCAATACAGTCGTAACAGTGATGCAAAAAGGCTACACCATGAGTGATCGCCTACTGCGTCCAGCACTGGTCATGGTCGCTAAATAAGTACCGGATATTTTTTAGCACGAGCGCTAAAAAGTATGAAAAATATCCTTGAATTTGACCGAATCGTATCCATATAACGAATTAAGCGGTCACAACAGAATTTATAGCTCCTGCGCGGAGCAACTTTGGAGAAGAAAAATGGGCAAGATCATAGGTATCGACTTAGGAACAACGAACTCTTGTGTTGCTGTTCTAGATGGCGAAAATGCAAGAGTTATTGAAAATGCAGAGGGCGAGCGCACAACGCCTTCCGTCATCGCCTACGCGGCAGACGGTGAAATCCTAGTCGGCCAGCCTGCCAAGCGCCAAGCGGTCACCAATCCAGAAAACACGCTGTTTGCTATCAAGCGTTTGATCGGCCGTCAGTTCAATGATGATGTTGTACAGAAAGACATCAAAATGGTGCCTTATAAAATCGTTAAAGCGGACAACGGTGACGCTTGGGTTTCTGTTAAAGATGAAAAGCTAGCAGCGCCACAAATTTCTGCTGAAATCCTGAAGAAGATGAAGAAGACAGCTGAAGATTATGTTGGTGAGAGCATCACTGAAGCGGTTATCACTGTACCTGCATACTTCAACGACGCGCAGCGCCAGGCAACTAAAGATGCTGGCCGCATCGCAGGCCTAGATGTTAAGCGTATCATCAACGAGCCGACAGCCGCTGCACTGGCTTACGGTATGGACAAGTCCAAGGGTGATAAGACTATCGCGGTATACGACCTAGGTGGTGGTACTTTCGATATCTCTATCATCGAAATCGCTGAAGTTGACGGCGAGCACCAGTTCGAAGTACTGGCTACTAACGGTGATACTTTCCTCGGTGGTGAAGACTTTGACCTGCGCATGATCGACTACTTGGCCGAAGAGTTCAAAAAAGAGTCAGGTATTGATCTGCACAACGACCCAATCGCTCTACAGCGCTTGAAAGAAGCAGCTGAAAAAGCGAAGGTTGAGCTGTCATCTGCACAGTCTACCGACGTTAACCTGCCTTACATCACAGCGGATGCGACAGGTCCTAAGCACTTAAACGTTAAAATGACACGCGCCAAGCTTGAATCTCTGGTTGAAGAGTTGGTTGTTCGCTCTATCGATCCTTGCCGTATCGCACTGAAAGACGCAGGCCTGAACGCTTCAGAAATCGACGAAGTTATCTTGGTTGGTGGTCAAACGCGTATGCCAATGGTCCAAGCGCAGGTTGCTGAATTCTTCGGTAAAGAGCCTCGCAAGGATGTAAACCCAGATGAAGCTGTTGCTGTAGGTGCTTCTATCCAGGCCGCAGTACTTGCCGGTGATGTGAAAGACGTTCTACTACTGGACGTTACACCACTGACGCTAGGTATCGAAACAGCTGGCGGTGTTGCCACAGCACTGATCGAGAAGAACACGACTATCCCAACGAAGAAGTCCCAGGTGTTCTCAACGTACGAAGACAACCAGTCTGCAGTGACCATTCACGTTATCCAGGGCGAGCGCAAGCAAGCGGCACAGAACAAGTCGCTGGGTCGTTTCGATCTTTCAGATATTCCAGCAGCACCGCGTGGCATGCCACAGATCGAAGTAACCTTCGACCTCGATGCAAACGGTATCTTGAACGTGTCTGCTAAAGACAAAGCGACAGGTAAAGAGCAGTCAATTGTAATCAAGGCATCTTCAGGTTTGAGCGATGAAGAGATCGATGCAATGGTTGCAGATGCTGAAGCTAACGCTGAAGAAGACAAGAAGTTCGAAGAGCTGACAGCAGCGCGCAACCAGGGCGATGCTATGGTTCACTCTGCGAAGAAGACGCTTGAAGAAGCGGGTGACAAGGCGACGGAAGAAGAGAAGACGTCTATCGAAGCGGCTATCGAAGCGCTGGAAACAGCACTGAAAGCTGATTCTAAAGACGACATCGAAGCCAAGACAACAGCGCTGACTGAGGCGATGTCTGGTCTGGCGCAGAAGATGTACGCTGAAGCTGAACAGCAAGGCGCTGCGCAAGATGCACCTGAGCAAGAGGCGGCGCCAGCAGACGACGTAGTCGATGCTGAGTTCGAAGAAGTGAAAGAAGAGAAGAAGTAATTGCGTGATCAGCCCTCTGGGTTGATACACCGCTTTTATTGCGGCTGAGAGGCCGCCGCCGGCGAGCCTCTGTCATTGTGTCAGGGGCTTGTCGCGTTGTAGAGAAGTATAAGGCAGCAGTCGTGTTACTGTTGATTGTTTTTGCACTGCCAAACAGAGTTAACTATGTCTAAGCAAGATTATTACGAAATCCTTGGTGTTGATAGAAATGCCAGCGATCGCGATATCAAAAAGGCATTTCGTCGTCAGGCGATGAAATACCACCCCGATAGAAACCCAGGTGATGCTGAGGCCGAGGCCAAATTCAAAGAATTGAATGAAGCCAACGAAGTGCTTTCCGATTCGCAAAAGCGTGCAGCTTACGACCAGTACGGCCACGCTGGGCTTGAGGGCGGCATGGGTGGTATGGGCGGTGGTGCTCAGGGCTTCTCGGACGTATTTGGCGATGTATTCGGCGATATCTTCGGCGGTGGTGGCTCGCGCCAGAGCTCGGTGCAGCGCGGTGCTGACTTGCGCTATACCATGTCACTGACGCTGGAAGAGGCGATTCGTGGCATCGAGAAGACAATCAAAGTCAACACGTTGGCCGGCTGTGATACCTGTGATGGCTCCGGTGCAAAACCAGGCACTAGCACGAATACGTGTCAGACCTGTGGTGGCGTGGGCCAAGTGCGTATGCAGCAAGGGTTTTTCTCGGTGCAGCAGACGTGCCCGAGCTGTCGCGGTGAAGGGCGTACGATTACAGACCCTTGTACAAGTTGCCGCGGCCAGGGCCGTGTCAACAAAGACAAGAAATTGTCCGTTAAAATCCCAGCTGGCGTAGATACAGGTGACAGAGTTCGCCTGACCGGCGAAGGTGAAGCGGGCGGTAATGGCGGCCCATCTGGTGATTTGTACGTGCAAGTTGAAGTGCAGCAGCACGATATTTTCGAGCGCGATGGCAGGCATCTTTACTGTGAGGTGCCCATTTCTTTTGTGGATGCCGCTTTAGGTGGTGAACTGCAAGTGCCGACACTCGATGGCCGTGTGAAGCTTAAAATCCCTGCAGAAACGCAGACTGGGAAGATGTTCCGCCTGCGCGAAAAGGGAGTTAAGCCAGTGCGCGGTGGTGCAGTGGGTGATTTGATGGTTAAGGTCTTAGTTGAGACACCGATCAATTTAAGCTCGAAACAAAAGGAACTGCTACGAGAGTTCCAAGAGACGACAGAGGAGGGGCAGAAAAAACACAGCCCCAAGCGTCAGTCGTTTTTTGATAAAGTGAAGCAGTTATTCGAAGACTGATTCTAAATAGAGAGCCGCCAAGCGGCTCTTTTTGTTTGAGAGGAAATGGATGAGCATTTCAGAGCAAACGGCACAGGAGTTGTGGCGTTCTATCCAGGCCGAAGCAAGGGAAGAAATGGCCAATGAGCCAATGCTGGCGAGCTTCTTTCACTCCAGTATTATCAATCACAACAATTTGCAATCAGCGCTGTCGTACCTGTTGGCGATGAAATTGGCAGATGATGTTATGTCACCTGTGCTACTGCGCGAAATCATCGAGCAGGCGATGGCGGCACAGCCGGAGATCATCGATGCGGCATGTAGCGATTTACTCGCCGTGCGAACACGTGATCCAGCGATCGATAAGACACTGATTGTGCTGCTTTATCTCAAAGGCTTTCACGCATTACAGGCGCACCGCATTGCGCATTGGATGTGGCTAAATAATAGACGTTCTATGGCGCTGTATATTCAAAACCGGGTGAGCACAGAGTTTCAGGTGGATATTCATCCGGCGGCAAAAATAGGCTGCGGTGTGATGTTTGATCACGCTACCGGGATTGTCATTGGCGAAACCTGTGTCATAGAAAATGATGTATCTATCCTGCAAGGTGTGACCTTAGGTGGTACCGGCAACGAAAGCGGCGATCGCCATCCTAAAGTACGCGAAGGGGTGATGATTGGTGCCGGTGCGAAGATTTTTGGTAACTTAGAAATAGGCAAAGGCGCCAAAGTGGGCGGTGGTAGTGTGGTGGTCAATCACGTGCCGGGCTGCAAGACGGTTGTCGGTGTGCCCGCGAAGGTCGTCGGCGATTCAGGCTGCGATAAGCCAGCGCTGAATATGGATCAGCAGATAAGGTAAGACAATGATAAGAGTTGCAGTGATAGGTGCCGCTGGGCGCATGGGTAAAGTCTTAATTGAGGCAGTAAATAACGATCCAGATTTAACAGTGGGCGCGGCGGTTGTCAGTGAATCAAGTTCGCTTGTAGGTGTGGACGCCGGTGAGTTGGCCGGTGTCGGTAAGCTGGGAGTTCAGTGTGCGTCAAGTCTGGTCCAGGTAGCGAATGATTTTGACTTGCTGATTGATTTCACCACGCCACAGTTAACGTTGGCAAACGCGGCCTTCTGCGCCGAACATGCTAAGGCGATCGTTGTCGGTACCACCGGAATGAACGAGCACGAGCGCGAGCAGCTCGCCGCTGAAGCGAAACGATGCCCTGTGGTGTTTGCCTCGAATATGAGTGTCGGGATGAACCTGTGCTTTAAAGTGCTGGATACTATAGCACGCACTTTAGGGGATGATTACGATGTTGAGGTGATCGAAACGCACCACAGACACAAAGTGGATGCGCCTTCAGGAACTGCTGTTAGTTTGGGTGAGGTTGTCGCTAATGCGCTTGATCGCACCTTAAAAGATTGTGCGGTGTATGGTCGCGAGGGGATCATTGGTCCTCGTACGCAGAAAGAAATTGGTTTTGAAACCATTCGCGCAGGCGATGTCGTCGGCGACCATACAGTCCTGTTTGCCAATGAAGGTGAGCGTGTAGAGCTGACGCACAAGGCGAGCAGTCGAATGACGTTTGCCAAAGGTGCCGCCCGCGCTACTAAGTGGTTGGCAGGGCGCGAAGCTGGTCTTTACGATATGCAAGACGTGCTCGGTTTCAAATAATCGACACAAGCTTTTGATGCCGATTAAATTTTTGCGATTTGCTAGAGCAATTTAATCGGCCAAGGTTTATTATCAATGTACTCACACGAAACTGTTGTAGAGTAACGCTAAAAATCTCTTGTGCAATGCTTAGGCGACGATAGATTTTTAGAGATGCTCTAACGTTAGTAAGGCAGTTTATGTCAGTATTATGTTAACAGATACAGGGAGTCAAAAATGGCTGTGGATAAATTTCCCGCACTGGTTGAAATGGGCTTCGATGATCCAAGTGACATCGAGCGTTACTCGACTCGCATCGAGGGTGATGTTGATATTCTGAAGATTTATCAACACCGTCATCAAGGCGAGTGGATGACAAAGAGCAAGAAGTTCAAGTTTAAGCGTCTGCACAAGAAAATCCGTGTCAACGAAGGGTTAGTACCTTACCGCGATACTACTGAGTCATCGCCTTTTTACCTAAAAGCCATCAACGAACTCGACCTACTGGTCGCAACTGAAAAGACGGCCAAAGCGAAGAAAGAAGAGATCCTCGAGGAAATGGAGCACTTACAGAAAGTGGTCTCTCGCAAGATCGACGACCTGCGCCGCCAGGTAGAAGAGCTATAACGCTTGATGTGGCCCGCTAATGCGGGCCCGTATTCACTATCTAGCTAGCATTTGAATTTGCAGCATGCGGCTAAAAATACATTCCCTCCCCTGCATTCTCTCCCCTAATAGTCTCCTGATATACCCTC
>JBMZCU010000140.1:0-8224 GCA_049613705.1 Pseudomonadales bacterium
TGTCCCATTTACCCAGTAGACGCTTACGCGTTTCAGAGGCGCCGTACGTTTTGAAGTCGTAATCGATCAGCTTGATGTCTTCCAGACGCGGTGCTTCTTCAGGTGACTCAGCCGACAAGTTAGAAGGTACTTGGAAAGCACCTGCTGTCGCCGCTTTAGACTGTGTGTCTGCACGCAGCGCGAACTCGTACCACTTCTTGGCATTTTCGACGTTGCGAGCACCTTTAACGATACTCATAGAACCCACTTCGTAACCCGTACCTTCGACAGGTGCGATAGTCGTAACTGGGAATCCTTTGACCGCTTGTTTAACAGCGTCGTGCATGAAGACGATACCAATCGTGTTTTCACCGCGGGCTGCAGATTTAACCGGTGCAGAACCTGATTTAGTGTACTGGTTGATGTTTTTGTGTAAGCCCTTCATGTACTCGTAGCCTTCCTCTTCACCGAATACCTGAACAATAGTGGCCAGTGCGGTGTAAGCCGTGCCTGAAGAGTTGGGATTAGCCATTTGGACTTCGCCCTTGTAGGCTGGGTTGGTCAGATCTTTCCAACCGGTGGGGGCGGGAAGGCCTTTCTTCTCGAGGATCTCATGGTTGTAGGCGATGCCCAGACCACCGGCGTAGACGCCGACAGTGCGATAGCCAGACTGCTCCGCTTGGTTGACTGCCCAATCCTGTAGTTGATCTAGGTTTTCAGATTTATACGCTAATGTTAGGCCCTCTTCAGCAGCCTGTAGGTGTGGGTCACCTGTGCCACCCCACCAGATGTCGACCTTGGGGTTGCGCTTTTCTGCACGTAGCTGAGCGAAGGTTTCACCTGAACTCTTACGCGCCATCTTAACGTTAATGCCAGTCTCTTTCTTGAACTCGTTGACCATCAGTTGGCACCAGTCAATGCTAGCACTACAGATAACATTGAGTTTTTCTGCAGAAAACGCAGGTGCACTCGACATGCCGATAGCGACGGCGGCACTCAGAGGAAGTAACTTTTTTAGCTTCATGATAAGTATCCCAGTTGTTTTATTTTTAGTACTGAATTTGAACTTACAGCATCTCTCGGGCGCTCTTGCGCGCACCAAAAGTTAACCTGAAAACCACAATAGAATAAATATTCCAAAAACACAAACGAGAAAATTGAGCATTCTATTAAGCATTTTACTGCTTGTTTCTTATGAGGAAATCTATGTTACTGATTTATTACACTTTTATCTAACGGGCGAGAATATCAGCAATGTCAAAGAAAATCTAAAATGATGGTAAATAAAATGCACACGTGTGCAAAAAGTCATTTTCTCTGCGCGATTTAGGCGCTTTGGAGATTGTCTGTGGCACATTTGTGGTGCATAGATAGCCGTGCTTTGGTGCCGCTCGGAGCGGTCTTATGGGGCTGGCTTTGTTGCCCTGGGCGAGGGTGTTTAACAGCCGCTGAAACTTTGGCGAGCACAGGGTTAATCCTCTAACTGAGAGGAGCCTAGCCAGCCTGCACTATAAGGGGGCTGTACGGGCGTGTTCTGCGGTTCGCAAGTAAGTCCTTACAGTGTAAGATAGGCAAAATTTTCACTGGGGCTGTCCCTCATGTCAGAAAAAATTCTCTTAATAGAAGACGATGAAAAACTCACCCAGCTGCTGAGCCTCTATTTGACACGCAATGGCTTCACTGTCGATGTCGGTCATGCCGGTACAGACGCTATGCCCATGCTGGAGCAGTGCAAGCCAGACCTACTTATTCTGGACTTGATGTTACCGGGACTGGATGGGCTCAGTGTCTGTCGCGAAGTACGCAGTAGCTTTAAAGGTAAAATCTTAATACTGACCGCCAGTGATGACGATATGGATCAGGTGGCGGCGCTGGAGATGGGGGCTGACGACTTTGTCTGCAAGCCGCTCAAGCCTAGAGTGCTGCTGGCGCGAATTCGTATGTTGTTGCGCCGTAAAGAGAGTGTTGATGTCGTAGAAGAGGACGTAGTGGCGCAGCCGCAAAGCGCTGATGAAAACCACATCCGCCTCGGGGCACTCACACTCAACAACCTCACCCAGCGCTGCCTGTTAAGCGATGAGCTGATTAGCCTGACGCCGAGTGAGTTCGAACTACTGTGGATTTTTGCCTCGCATGCCGATCAAGTACTTTCACGCGAGCGTCTTGTGAAATTGACTCGCGGCATTGAGTACGATGGCATCGATAGAACGATCGATAACAAGATAGTGTTGCTGCGCAAGAAATTGTTGGATGACCCCGCACTGCCCAAGAAAATTATCACCGTGCGTGGCAAGGGCTATGTGCTGGTATCCAGTGAGTGCTGAGCGCACTACTGTGCCAGTGCGTGCGCTCTGCCGGTTAATCTAACACAGCACAAATAGGCGCGGGAGGTTAACGTGGCCAGACTCTTTATCACTCTGTATATCGGCATCATTGGTGCCGTGTTTGCCGTTTACACCTCGCTCGATGCACTGGCGCCGCGTATATCAATGAAATTGTCTGTTGAGGATCTGCAGGGCTTTGCGCTGAGTAGCTCGCACCTCTACCAAGAGATTTATCAGCTCGGTGGCGAGGAGCGCATGTGGCAGGCGATGTTGCGGACCGCGCAACTAGAACAGCGCCTGGTGAGCATTGTGACAGATCCCGACATCCTCAACGCTGAGCGTATTCGCACTATGCCCAAACCCGGTGTGTTAATCGAGGGTGAGGATGAAGCGCTGAGCTACTACTTCAAACTGGCCAGCACCGATAAGCTATATCTCAATAGTCCCGACAAAGAAACTAATCTATGGAAACGTTCTCGCCAGTTTAATCACATTTACCGGATCACTTTTTTCCTGGTGGTAGCTGTAGCGCTGCTGGCTTGGATCTACCTACTGCAGCGCAAGTTGAAGATGCTCGAGCGCTCGGCGCTGCGGATCTCACAGGGCGACTTCAGCGCCAGGGCCCCATCGAAATACAAGCACCAGGTTGGCGACCTCAATCAGGCGTTTAATACTATGGCCGAGCGCATTGAAGAGCTGGTGGCCAGTCACAAACGATTGACCAGTGCGATAGCCCACGAATTGCGCACGCCAATTTTCAGGTTGCGCTGTCAGCTCGAGCTCTTTGAAGATATGGGATTAGATGTTGAGCAGCAGAGTTATCTCAAGGGGATGGATGAGGATTTGAGCGAACTCGATGAGTTGATTGATACCCAGCTCAAATACGCCCGTATGGAGCGTGTCGGTGTGCAGCTGGAGAAAACACAGCACTCGCTATCGCAGTGGCTAGCAGAGCATCGCGATATTTGGCAGCGCAGTTCAAAGTGTCAGCTCGATGTAAAACCTGGCGAGCCGGGACAGGTCAGTTTCGATGAGAAGGTGATGCACAGTGCGCTCAATAATCTCGTGCGTAACGCGGATAAATACGCCGGGTCGCGCATCGAGATAAGCGTCGAAATCACAAGTACCCACGCATTTATTTACGTTGACGATGATGGCAGCGGGGTGCCGGAGTGCGAGCGCGAGCGGATTTTTGAGCCCTTTGAGCGCTTGGACGATGCGCGCACTCGAAATTCCGGGGGCTATGGTCTAGGGCTATCAATCGTCCGTGAAATTGTACTGGCGCACGGCGGCAGTGTTCACGTCGAGCAAGCTCCGCTGGGCGGGGCGCGTTTTGTGTTGCAACTGCCGCTGTAAAACTGCCATACAATTGGATACACACGCGGGATAGAAAGCGCTGTGCAGCGCTGTCACACTCTGTGTTAGTGCTGGGGAATCGCCTCGGCCACTAAGTGGCAGTTTGAACATGGCTCGTTTATTTTTGACATTGTACATCGCTCTGATCAGCTCGATCTTTGGTTTGTTCTATGCCATCGACTATCTGAGTTCGCGCCATTTTGCCCACGGCCAAGTCGACGATGTATCCCGCTCAGTCTCCGCTTATCAAGAGCTTTTGGTCAGGCTGTATGACGGCGCGGGCCTCGCGGCGATGGAAGAGGGGATGATGAGTTCTCTCAAGCACGAAGGCGCCGATGTCTACAAAATAGAGGACAGGGCTACACTGCCACAGCGTGTGCTGGCACTGGATGCCGGCCAAATAGATTTCTATGTGCTCGGTGAAGATGACTTTAAAGCGTATTTTAAAGCCCCGGACGGTGTCACTTACTATGGATTTCGCAAAGACCCTAGTGCACCGCGCTGGCGGGTTAAGAGCCTGCTCGACAACCTCTACCTCTCTGGTTTCTTTTTAATCACCGCGCTGGTGCTCGGCGGTTGGATTTACCTGCTTCAACGCAAGCTCAAGTTGCTGGAAAACTCGGCCAATCGTCTTGCTGAAGGGGATTTTAGCGCCCGTGTGCCACAAAGCGCCAAGCACAGTGTGGGCAGCTTGAATGAGGCGTTCAACAAAATGGCTGAACGTATCGAACAGCTCATTGCCAGCCACAAGCGTTTGACCAATGCTGTGGCCCATGAGTTGCGCACGCCAATTTTTCGCCTGCGCTGTCAGGCTGAACTGTTGGAGCACGGCATCGAGCGCAGCGAGCACGAGGCGTATATTAAAGGAATCGATCAAGACCTTACCGAGCTAGATCAGCTAGTCGCAGAGATGCTTGACTGCGCGCGCATGGTGCGAAGTGAGGGTAGCTTTGAGCTGCGCGAACACTCTTTTAAAACTTGGTTGCAGCAGCACAGTGATACGCTCAAGCGCAGTTGCGCCAAGGCGTTAACCATTCACACAGGGCCCGATGTGCGTCTGCGTTTTGATGAGGCGCAGGTAATTCGAGCCTTGAGTAACATTGTGCGCAATGCGGATAAATACGCTGAACAGGCGATTGAAATCAGCTATACGCAGTGCGATAGCGCGCTGGAGATTCGCGTTGATGACGACGGTTTGGGAATACCCTCGAGCCAAGTCGAGCGTCTGCTTGAGCCTTTCGAACGTCTGGACAGTGCACGCAACCGCAAGGTCGGTGGGCATGGCTTAGGGCTCTCGATTGTACGTGAGATTACGCAGCAACACGGCGGCCAGTTACGTATAGAAACGTCTGCGCTAGGCGGTGCACGGGTTGTCATCTCACTGTCGACTGAGCTGTAACATCGCTGCTACCTTACAGTGCCATACACAGGCTTACACGCCACTCGTTTTATCCCTCTTTTAACAGACAACTCGCGACAGCCTGCTGATAGTGTCAGTGCCTGCTTAACGTGAAAATGGGAACAGTTTCGAAGGGCCGTTACGCTCTTTTAGAGCCTCTCATTACACACAGGAGTTCCAGATGAATAAATTGACAGTGACACTCAGCGCTTTGGCACTAGCGGTGGGCGCGAATACAAGTGCGTTAGCGGGGGAGTTTACGGTCGGAGCGGGCGTGACAGCGTTTGAATCGCCCTACATCGACTTTAAAGATGACTCGCAGGCATTTCCCTTTATCAAGTATCAGGGTGATGGCTGGGATATAGGTGTCGAGGGGGTGAACTACCGCTTTTTGGGCAGTGACGAATCTGATTTACAAGTCTCGGCAACCCTGGCGATTGGCGGTGCTGCCTATGATAGCGACGACTCGGATCACTTTGTCGGCATGGAAGATAGAGATAACAGTGTCGACGCCGGTATCAGCGCGCAACTCGAGGCGCTCGGCGGTACATTCGGCGCGCAGCTGCTGGGTGATGTCTCATCCACGCACGACGGCTTTACCATGGACCTGAACTACAGCCGCGGTATGCCACTGGCGGGGGGCTTTTTTGAGCCTGTGGTCGGTCTCGAGCTGCTCAGCGAAGATTACACCGATTACTACTACGGGGTAAAAACTAGCGAAGCGCGTGCGGGACGCGCGGCGTACAGTGCAGATGGGGCGCTCAACGCCTATATTGGCTACAGCTATGTTTACCCGGTGAACGAGCAGTTGAGCGTGATTCACAACGCGCGTTACACACGCCTGAGCGATGAGATCTCAGATTCATCACTGGTCGACAGAGACAATACTTGGTCGGCCTCTCTAGGTCTTATCTACCGCTTTTAAGTCCTTCTCGTGACAGCAGCCGGCTTGTTCCCCTTCACCGGCTGCTGTCAGCTCGTCATTTCGCCTGTCGTGCCAGCATTGCCAGCACTTCGTAACAGGCCCCCATAGTGTGGTAATCCGTCTTACCGGCGGGGCTTTTCTCGTCGTCGTAGCGGCTGTTGTCGGCGCGCAGGATACGGTACCACGCTCCGTGCTCATGATCGACTAAGTGCTGCCAGGCGTAATCCCAAATCTTGTGGTAGATCTCGCGGTAGTGTTCGCGCTCGCGGGCATCTGTGGCGCGCTCATACAGTAGCGCCGCCGCGGCAAAAGATTCTGCCTGCACCCAGAAGTACTTGTCGTCATCGCAAATCTCTCCCCGAGGTGTAAAGCCGTAGTAGATACCGCCGTGGGTGCTGTCCCAGGCAGTATCGAGAGCGCGGTCAAATAAGGCCTTTGCGCGTGGCAGTAGCCAGGACGTGGGGCAATAGCGGTCGATCGTTAGCAGCAGCTTGGCCCACTCGGTGAAGTGTCCCGGCTGAAAACCCCAGGGGCGGAAGAGGTTCTTGGGATCGTTCAAGTTGTATTCCCAGTCGACTTGCCAATCCTGAGTGTAGTGCTCCCAGATACCGCCCTCGGCCAGTGCAGCCTGACGATTGCAGATGTTGTCGGCAACTAATAGCGCGCGCTCGAGATAGTGGGTTTGCGCTGTTGCCTCGTAGGCGGCGAGCAGGGCTTCGACTGTGTGCATGTTGGCATTTTGGCCGCGGTAGCTGTCCAGCTGTTGCCAGTCGGCGCTGCGCTCATCGGCGTAGAGTAAATGCTGCGGACACCAAAAGTGCTGCTCCATGGTATCGAAAGTGCGTGCTATGTGCGCGCTGTAGTCTGTGAGGCCCGCCTTGACCGCACAGCTGTATGCCAGCAAGACGAAGGCAAAGCCGTAGCAGTGGTTAGTGTCATCGCTGACTTCAGCTCCCAGCAGTTGCCAAGCGTAACCGCCAGTGGCTGCGTTGTAATGGCGTGTCTCGAGAAAATCTAAACCGTGATGCAGCGCTTTGAGGTAGCTTTCGCGCAAGTTTTCATCGCGACAGTGTATAGCGGCTTGGGCGTAGTTAAAAATAAAGCGCGTGCTGCTGACCAAGTGGCGATGACTTGTGTTGTAGAGGCTGCCGTCATCTTTGTAGTAGTGGTAGAAACCGCCGTCGGTGTCTATGCACTTAGGGTGGTAAAAGGCCATAGTGTGATCTATGTGGCGCTGCAGAAAGTCGGGATCAAAAAAGTCGATCTCGACCGGGTCTTCAAGATAGTTATCAAAGCTGCGCAGCGCTTTGCTATCGGCCAGAGAGGTAAAGGCGCCGCGATGACTGGCAGCGTGGGCGCCGCAGGCACAGGCAAAGCGCAGTGCGCGCGCTAGCGTGTGGCGGTCGCGACACAGCGTGGGTAACTGCTGTGCGGTAATATTTTGCTTTGCCAACTGCCACAAAAAACCGGCGCAGAACGCATCGCCGGCAGCTGTAGTATCGACAACGTCAATGGTCGGTGGGGCGAGTGTGCCTTCTCGCTCGGCCTCTAGATTAGGGTTGATGAAGTAGCGCAGCGGCGCGGCGCCGTCGGTGAGTAGAATCAGCGCGACACCGGCGTTAAAGCTGCGCTCGAGAAACTGATCGAGAGGGAGTGCAAGCAACTCAAGTTCTTCGACGCTGAGCTTCAGCAGGTGGCACTGTGCAATAGCGCACTCGATAAGGGTTTTGAAGTCACTTGACTGCGGCCACAGGTTCAGGCGCAAGTTAATATCGAAGCTGATCAGTGAGCCTGCGCGGCGCGCTTTGGCGATGGCCTCAAAGGTGGTCTCGGCGATGGGCCCTGCGGTCAAGGTGTTAGAGCAGAAGTGAAACAGGCAGGGAACTTCGAACCAAGTGTCGTTCAAGTGCTCTGGACGCAGCAGCATGTCGGCACTGGGATCGCGATAGAAGCTAAAACTGCGCTCTCCACTGTCGTCGAGGGAAACGAACGCTAGCGCTGTTTTAGCGGCATCGGTCTTCAGCAGATAGTCGTCCTTTACTCCCATCTCACACAGCGAACTGTGCAGGAAGTCGCCGAACATATCCTGTCCCAGCATGCCCAGAAAGTAGCTCTTTCCTCCGAGTTTGGCGACGCCCGCGGCAACGTTTGCGGGCGCGCCGCCCGCAAACTTGACGAAGCGTTCGAGCGACTGCACCGGATCGTCGCAGCGCTCAGATAACATATCGATAAGTGCTTCAC
>JBMZCU010000141.1:0-8197 GCA_049613705.1 Pseudomonadales bacterium
ATTTTGTAGGCTTTGCTCAATGCGCTTGTTCCAAGCAGTACGGGGACGCTTAACTCTTTCCCGTCGATAAAGTCTGCTACTTCTTCAATAGAGCGGTAATCCAGTGCAATGGCGGCTACTTGAATGTCCTCAGTGACAAACGCTAAATTGCCGATGCTTAGCTTACACACCGTACACCAGGGAGCAAAGAAGTAGAGAAGTGTTGGCTTTCCCGGAGTCACTAGAGCTGTTGATTTACCGGTGTAGAGCTCTGCTAGTTCAAATTGAGGTGCGGCCTCATTGTCACTTAACAGATCTCGCTGCTGCCACAAGGTAATCGCAGTGAAAATACCCAGTGCAAAAAGGATGTCCTTCCAGTATTTAAAAAATAAGGTTTTGATCGCAATCGCCCTGAGTGAGTAATGAGTGACTCATTATACGATGAAGTGCCTCACTTAGATGCAGATTAAACGCTGAATACTTTTTACGCATGAGAGTTAGCCCGCTGATGGTGACTGCACTTGCAGATAAACACTTCATCGATTTGTCTCGATCGCTCTATGTGGGCGATAGCGAAGCAGATTTTCTATGTGCACAAGCTGCAGGTGTTAAGTTCAGTTGGTCCTCTGATTTCTTTTACTGGCTGCATTCGCTTAACTTTATGCAGTGTGGGCGTACAGAGGTGCCCGAAGGTTATCTACATCTAGCACTAAGGTGTAGAATGCGCTCTTTTGACGAGGCGAGATATGACGAATCCACTCACCGAATTTAATGCGGCGGCGCAAGATGCGCTCTTTGAGAAAATCGCCGCTGATCTACGTAGCGATGGTTACAGTATTAACCAGCAGGCGCTACCTCTAGCCTTGGCTCAGGCACTACACCAGCAGGTGACCGGATTGAGCAGTGATGCTTTTAACCGCGCAGGTGTGGGGCGTGAGCAGCAGCAAATACTTAGCGAAGAGGTACGCCGCGATAGCATTCGCTGGATAGATGCCGATAGCCAGGCTGGAGAGGCTTGGCTCTGCTGGGCGCAACAGTTACAGCAATACCTCAATAGGCGGCTCTATCTCGGGCTTTTCTCATTTGAAAGCCACTTTGCTCACTATCGCCCTGGAGATTATTACCAGCGTCATTTGGATGCCTTTCGCGGGCGTAGTAATCGGGTTCTATCAATGGTGACGTACTTGAACCCGGACTGGGATTCAGCCAATGGCGGTGAGCTGGTGCTCTACCGAGACAGTGACGATACGCAGGGGGTAAAAGTTGTCCCGCAACTGGGGAGCGTTGCAATTTTTCTGAGTGAAGAGTTTCCCCACGAAGTGCTACCTAGCAGCGTTGATAGGTACTCTATCGCAGGGTGGTTTCGGGTGAATACATCGGTTAGCTCGCGGGTAGATCCTGCACAGTAATGAATCTTTTTAGTATCAATATACGTAGTAAGTATAAACCTAATTGTTGAATAGAGAGAAATATGACGATCAATATCAGCTGTGTGACGTGTAATGTGACAAATCGTCTTCCAGAAGAGCGCTTGAGTGAAAATCCTCTATGCGGAAAGTGTAAAGCACCGCTCTTTACTGGAGAGCCAGTGGAGCTAACCAGTGCGAACTACAATAAGCAGTTGGCGACGAACGAGCTGCCTGTACTGGTAGATTGTTGGGCGAGTTGGTGTGGGCCGTGTCAGCAGTTTGCTCCTGTGTTTTCTCAAGCTGCAAAGGAGTTCGAGCCAGCACTGCGTCTCTTAAAGCTAGATACAGAGGCACAGCAAAGTATTGCGGCGCAGTGGCAGATTCGCTCAATCCCGACATTGATCTTGTTTAAAGGCGGGCGAGAAGTGGCGCGTAGCAGCGGGGCAATGCCTCTGGGGCAGCTGAAAGCTTGGTTAGTGCAGCAGGGAGTTGCGCTGTAATCGCTACTCAGGAGGTGGCATCTCTCGCTGTATGACAGAGAGAGATGCGCTATTGCTATAGGAGTTACGCTTTGCAGAGCTCAGCGGCAATATGAGCACCGAGTTTGGCGTTGTTATAAACCAATTGAATGTTGGCCTCTAAGCTTTTGCCCTCAGTCACTTTAGCTATTTCAGCCAGCAGGAAAGGCGTGCTGGCTTTACCGTTGATGCCCAATTCTTCCATTTGCGTCACAGCGTTATCGATAACACCATTAATGACTGCTGGGTCCATCGAATACTGTTCTGGGATCGGATTCGCAATGACCGCGCCGCCCTCTAGCCCCAATTCCCATTTCGCTTTAAGGCTGTCGGCAATCTGTGAAGGATTATCGAGTTGATAGTCTACGCCGAAGCCTGACTCGCGAGTATAAAAAGCCGGCATTTTGTCAGTTTGATAACCTATAGTTGGAACGCCGTGCGTCTCTAAGTACTCAAGTGTCAGTCCGATGTCGAGGATGGATTTTGCGCCAGCGCAAACGACGGCCACGGAGGTGTTGGCAAGCTCTTGTAAGTCTGCTGATACATCCATGGTTGTTTCAGCGCCGCGATGTACGCCGCCAATTCCGCCTGTGGCAAATACTTTTATACCTGCCATGTCGGCCAGAATCATCGTTGAGGCGACAGTGGTGGCGCCATCTTTCCCCTGGGCGACAATGAAAGGAATGTCGCGACGGCTAGTTTTGGTAACCGCTTGGCCTGTTTTGCCGAGGTATTCAATCTCATCTGCACTTAAGCCCACTACCAGTTTGCCTTGCAAGATGGCGACAGTGGCAGGGATCGCGCCGTTATCGCGAATGATCTGTTCAACGTTAAGGGCGGTTTCAACATTCTTGGGGTAGGGCATACCGTGAGAAATAATCGTCGACTCCAGCGCGACAACGGGTTTGCCGGCGCTGATAGCCGCTGAAACTTCGTCGCTCACGACAAGGTGTTTTTCTAGTGCTTGCATTACTGATCCTTTAATTGTTGCTCAATGGCAAAAACAGATAAATTCGGGTTGATAGTCGAAGGGGTACTCAAGGCGCTATTGGCAGCGGCGAGAGAATAGTAGGCGCTCTCATTGATGGACTTGCCATCGAGGTAGCTGTGGCACAGTGCTGCCATCATGGCATCACCGGCCCCGTTGGTATTGCAAATATCGACAGGTGGTAAAGTCACCAAACCTTGGGTTTCGCCATTTGAGAAATAAACGCCGCGTGCTCCCAGGCTGATAAAAATCCTTTTGACTCCCTGGTCGTGAAACCACTGCGCTAACGTCGGCAGTTTTTCATCGCTTTCGATATTAAAGCCCGCGAGTGTTTGGGCCTCCAAGAGATTGGGTTTTAACGTGTGAATGCTGCTCAGGAATGGCAGTATTTTAACCGCTTTGGCAACTGAGACCGTGTCGACGAAAATGGCTTGTTCGGGCAGGTGCTCAAATAAGAAGTGCAATACGCTGGGGCTCAAATTAGTGTCTGCGACGACAAGCTTGGCCTGATGCAGTAGTGGAAGGTGCTTCTTGAGCATTGTCGGCGTCAGGTGCTCTAGGATATCCATATCGGCAACGGCTAACTGCATTTCGCCACCTTCGTCGACAATTGAGAGGTAGCACGATGTCGAGTGGCCATCTAAGGTGATCATGTGAGAAGTTAGAATACCGGCCTGCGTACTCTGTTCAATAAGCTGTTTACCGCGCGCATCATTGCCAACAGGGGCAATTAGGTAGCAGCGGTCACCCAGTCTTGCGATATTTTCGGCAATGTTTCGTCCAACGCCGCCCAAGCTGCTGCTGACTTTGCCAGGGGTAGAGGTTTCAGGCTCGGTTTTAAAGTCAGGCAGTCCGAGAATGTCGATGTTAGCGCCACCGACAGCAACGCAGAATTGATCTTCAGCGATGACATAGCCGCGGCCTTTGATAATACCTTTCGCGTTGAGGTTATTAATGTGGCTTGCGACAGCGGAGCGGCTGATATCAAGCATATCTGCCAGTGCCTGTTGCGAGATCATAGGGTCGGACTTGATGATATTGAGTATCTGTTGTTCGCGCTCTGTCATTTGGATTATTGTCCTGAAATGGATTTATGTCTATTTTACGAAGGGCGAGCAGGGTTTGTAAAGCTAGATTGTCACACACTTGATGGGTATCAATAACAGAAGGCCGTTGTTTGAAAAAGCAGCATTTTTTCGATACAGCTATACAAATTTGATCGCTATGTGATCAAGTGATGAGAAAGTTAGGCTTTTTTGCAATATTGTGTTGACACCCTCGCTCAAGTCGATAAAATCTGCGCCCATCTTCGGAGGGGTGGCTGAGTGGCCGAAAGCACTGGTCTTGAAAACCAGCGAGTCGAGAGGCTCCCAGGGTTCGAATCCCTGCCCCTCCGCCATTCAATGTAAACCATGCATTGAATGTTGAGTAAAGTGTTACAGATGTTCCTCGATAGCTCAGTTGGTAGAGCAGTAGACTGTTAATCTATTGGTCGCTGGTTCGAGTCCAGCTCGAGGAGCCATTATCTGAAAGGGTCGTTAGCTCAGTTGGTAGAGCAGTTGGCTTTTAACCAATTGGTCGAAGGTTCGAATCCTTCACGACCCACCACTTTCAAAATTTCCTTTCTTTAGTAATCCTTTTTTTTCGTTTTAATCTCGATAATCTTCACTGCGATATTCGATGTCTATTAGCTCGTAATAAGCATTGCTTCCATCTGGCTTGAGTAGTTCTACTTCGTCACCTGTCTTCTTTTTGAGTATTGCACGCGCAAGGGGAGCATCTATACTGACAAACTGCCCGCTGCCGTCTATCTCATCTGGGCCGACAATGCGAAAAGTGCGAGTGTTGTCGTCCTCGTCGACGAGTGTGACCCAGGCGCCAAAAAGGGCGATGCTGGTATTGGGTGGGGCGCATTGAGCCACCTGAATGTCTTCTAAGCGCTTGCTGAGGTAGCGCACGCGACGGTCAATATCGCGTAGTTGGCGTTTGCCTTCGGTGTATTCTGCATTATCGGATCTATCGCCTTGTGCAGCTGCTTCACGCACCGATTGGGTGATCGCTGGGCGCTCTATTTTCCACAGTTGGCGCAGCTCGTTGTTGAGGCGCCGATAGCCTACTTTGGTGATGTATTTAGAGCTCTTTGGCCCCGGTGCGCGCCATCTTCCCATCGTCTGTTTTCCCGCAGTGAAGTTGCTGACAAAAAAGTAAAAAAAAGTTAAAGCAATAGAATCGCGGCCGATAATATTAGAACACGTGAATTATGGCCAGCATTGACTTATGCAAACAGATCAAATCCAGCAAACGCGAATAGAGACTTACACCGCTAGTCTCCCTGGTGCTATCCAGGGTGCTAATGGTGCGCAGTTTGCTATGTTGCTGAGTCTGATTACGGCCAATCAAAATATTACTCCCAGTTTTGCGCTGCCTGGCGCAATTCAGCCGGTGCAAGAGCCTCAGCAGCCGAGCTACCCCACTGAAGTGGAAGTTAATAAGCCTTATCTTGTCGACCGTCTTAATCAAGCGGTACACAATTTGCGCTTTGGAGACTTTGCCTATATCAACAGTTTCATCGAAACAACGGCTGAAACTGTGCGTCCCGCGCAGACCAGAGCGGATGAATTCGAGAAAGTAGCGCTAATGTCTTCAGGAAAGCTGATGCTCGATCACATCGATACTGCCCGCGGTTCAATTAATCTCGCAGCCTAAACTCGTAATCCGCTCTATTGGGTTGGCGAGGTGGTGCTGCCACCTCTCAGTGCAGTGATTTTTTAGCTGTTCCACTCGATTAATGTACGCTCGCCGTTTTCGATGCGCCACCATTGCTCTATTTCGCTTTCATCTTCACGCCAGCTATTGGCCATGCAGCGCACTTGTGTGTTGAGAGATTCAGAGGCGCTTAGTGCGCACGCCAAATCTGTCGCCCAGGGGCTTGCATCTGACTTTATCCACAGGCTGCTCCAGGCCTTGCCGGAAACCTTGGTGTGGAAGTCTGCTGCGACAGGTGTTGCATCAAAGGTAATGTTCATTGTGCAGTGGTTGTCGGCGCGCTGCTCGAGCTCGAGGCCTTTACTGTGTCCGCGTAGCCAGTCGACAACTGCTTCTAGTTCGCAGTTTTTAATGTAGATCTCGATATCGGGGTTTCTTTGTTCGGGCATAGCTTATAGGGCCTGTAGTGTGGGCTGCTGTTAGGGGCGCTAGAATAGCAATATCTACAGCTGGTGTCTCCTTGATACAGGATGTGGCGCACAGTGGCGACAGGCTTTTATACTGATTTTCCTCATTGCTATTTTTGCAGCTGCACACTTAGAATGCGCTTTTATTCAGTTGTACAAGTGGTAGTATGTGCCGCACATTGACATGAGGAGTTTTGGCTAATGAATAAAGGATTGGTGATTGGTGGTCTAGCAGTTGTGTTGGGCGGCGGTTACTACGCGGGAATCGCGATGACTGCAAAGCAAGTTGATGAGCAGTTTGCGCGCTATGTGTCCGCAATGCAGGAGAGCTATGCAGGGGTCGCTGAAGTCAGTGCACAAACGCAAAGCGGTACATTTGATGCTCAGAGTACGCTGAGCATGAAGTTTTTGGATTTGCCTGAGGAAGTGTTGGAGTGGGCAGGGTCAGATACCCTTGTTTTTGACATCAGTTATAAACACGGCTTTCTAAAAAGTGATAGCGTCGTAACGCTGGCCGACAGTCAGCTAAAAGAGCAGCTGGCTGAATATCAAGCCAACCCGTCAAAGCCGTTATTACAGCTCAATGCAACTTATAGCTACGATATCGCAAGTTCTGGTGTCACTGTTGATGGCGTCATGGAAATGGATGGTTTCACCTTTGACCAAGATGGCGACAAAGTGGATGTCGGTGCCGGTAGCGGTAGCTTCAGTGCAGGAAAAGATACCTTGGTGGCCGATTACAAGATGGCGCCAAGTAAGGTGTTAATCGATAGCGTGACGATTGATATCGGTGAGATCGGCCTTGTAGAAGAAGTGAAGGCTCTCGGCGGTGATATCTTGACAGCTAAAATGAGTGAGAGTGCCAAAGGTGCTTTTACCGTTGCAGATATTCTTGTTAAAGGCCCAGGGGCTGATGTACAGATCCAGGAAGTGCTGATCGATGTAGAGCAGGCTATGCAGGGTGAGCGCATGGAGCTATCCGTTGGCTACGGTGCTCAAAAGGTCAAATTTGTACAAGGTGGTCGTGACTTTCAGTTTGATCAGCCTAAGCTTGCTTTGACATTTGATCTTGATAGCAGTGCTGTAATTAGCTTTGTTGAGCAAGTGCAGGCGCTTCAGGCGCAAGGATCGCCAGTATCTGATCCGGAAGATATCTTCCCGCTGTTAGATCCAATTACACAGGGTGGTATCAATGTCGATATCGACACCCTAGAGGTAAGCTCTGCAGGTGAGCAGCTAAAGGGTAATGCAGCGCTGAAAATAGCGCCGTTTTCTATGCAAGATGCGCAGTCTAACCCGGCAGCGTTGCGTGATAATCTGGACATGGAGTCTAGCTTGAAGATTGCTAAAGGCTTCCTGGCGCAGTTGCCAAACTACAACCCGCAACAGGCGCAGTTCGCCGTGAGTATGGGCTTCCTAAAAGAAGAAGATGATAGCTATAGCTTTAGCGCAACGCTTAAGAACGGTGAGATGAAGGTCAATGGTAACCCTATGCCATTGTTCTAACTGCTAAAAGTGATTTAAGGCCGCATGTGTGTGGCCTGTGTATCTAAAAGCCCCGCTAATGCGGGGCTTTTACTTTGAGGGGCCCGTTACAGCGCTGAGCCTTTATTGCCTAGTGAGGGTGTGAGCAAGCTCCCAAATGTTCTTAGCATACCTCCAGAGTACTGTGGATAACTAAGGGGTCGGTGACCACAAACAGGGCCACACTGGTCTGCGAAAGAAAGCGCAGTTAATGGCTGCGTCCTTAATGCTTTCTGACAAATAAGTTGGCCCCTCAGATATCCACTCTACGGGGCGTATAGGATGATTCATGCTCTTTGTTAGCCCTCTTCGCCGGGCAACAGCCCGTCTATGAGGCCTGCCTTAACTATGAATCATCCTGTACGCCAGAGGCTTTTTGGGCTTATTCGCATCTTCCTTAGTTAGATGTCTTGGGTTGTTGCTTCTTTTTGGGTGGCACGGGTTTATTTGGCTTTTTTGCGGTAGTGCTAGCGCTGCTCTTTGTTTTTGTCTCTTGGGCTTTGCGCTTTGCAGTGGTGTCTTGTTTTTCGGACTTGGCCTTAGTTGTTGCTGTACTGCCGGGCTTTTTGCGGCAGTAGCCTTTTACGCTTGTGCCGTTGGATTTTT
>JBMZCU010000142.1:0-8124 GCA_049613705.1 Pseudomonadales bacterium
ATTTGAGTCGATGAAATTCAGCAAAAGGGCGGGAGTAAGGTGTATCAGTCGTTGCTGGCAACGGATTCAACGCGTTAGGGAAGGACTGGTACAGTAGGTGCTGCGCTGGGTTTGTGCAGCACCGCACAAATTAGCTTTGGCGCTTGCGATGCTTGGCGGCAATCTCGTCCAGATACGCTTTTGCCTGTTGTTTGACTTCGCTGCTCAAATTGCTCTTTAGCGCACCTTGCTGGCGTTTGATATCTAGGTAGGTCAAATCCCCTTTGCGCTCGCGAATGCGCTCCCAGCTATCGTTAAAGAGTTGCTGGTAGTTGTCATCCGGGCAGGGGTTGAGGCGCGATATCTCGCTTATTAACAGCAATTTTCCGGCGTATTGCTCGTCGTCTTGCCAATCTACGAGCATCTGTCCAATGCTCGCTTGCGGATATTTGTACCAGTAAGTTACGAGCAGGGCGAGGACATCGCTATTGCTCTCATCAATCTGTGCGATGCCCTCGATAGGTTCGACCTCTTGCAGCAGGCTAGGGCGGTGTAACAGCAGTGAAATTGTGCGGTTAATCAAGCTGATATCGGCGGTGCGCTTACTGCGCGTACGCGGTGCTTGGCTGCGCCTGCTAGGTTGCTCGCTGCGATAGCGCTCGCCAACACTGTCGGGGTAGTTGTCCGCAGGGCTCTCTGAATAGCTGGGATAAGCGCTGGGTATGTCACCACCGTCGTAACTCGGCTGCGGGGTGTGCTGCTCTTGCAGGTAGCTAGGTTGCAGGTGATTACTGCTCACTAGCTGTTCCATAGAGAGCCCGGTGAGTTCGCTGATCCGGTCGTTCATCATCTGCTGGAGTAGGCTCTGTGGCATCTTTTGAATCAGCGGCAGCGCCTGGCTGCTGAAGATGGCACGACCATCGATCGACTGCATGTCCAGCCCTTCAGACAGGCTGTCAAAGAAGTACTCTGACATTGCCATGGCGCCATCGAGCAGTTGCTCGAAGTGTTCACTGCCGTGCTCGCGCACTAAGGTATCAGGGTCTTCGCCCTCTGGCAGGAAGAGAAATTTGGCCTGCTGTCCGTCGCGAATCATCGACATCACCGTTTCCAGCGCGCGCTGAGCGGCTTTGCGACCTGCTTGGTCGCCATCGAAACAGAACACTACCTCGGGGACGATTTTAAAGAGCCTCTCCAGGTGGTAGCTGCTAGTTGCAGTACCGAGTGTGGCGACACTGTAGTTGATGCCGAACTGGGCGAGGCTGACAACGTCCATATAGCCTTCGACAATTACGATGCGCTGTAATTTGCGGTTGGCCTGACGCGCTTCGTATAGCCCGTAGAGCTCGCGCCCTTTTTGGAAGGTGTCTGTCTCAGGTGAATTGAGGTATTTAGGTTTGGCGTCTGTGAGCACGCGTCCGCCGAAGGCGATGACCCTGCCGCGCATATCGTGGATAGGGAACATGATACGCTCGCGAAAGCGATCGTACAGGCTGTCTTTTTCCTCGTGGCGAATCAGCATACCACTGCGCTCGAGGTTTTCTTGATCGCTACTTGAATTGGCGATGCTTTTGATCAGGTTGTCCCAGCCAGGCGGTGCATAGCCGATGTTAAAGCGCTTGGCTGTCTGGCCGTCTAGGCCGCGGCCTTTGAGGTAATCGACAGCTTGTCCGCGGGTGGGGTTGCTCTTTAACTGGCTCTGATAGAAATTGGAGGCCAGTTCTAGCACCCTAAATTGCGCCTGGTAGAGTTGGTCGCTCTTGCGGTGTTGGCCGTCTTCGCGAGGGATTTCTAAACCTGCGCGCTTGGCCAGTTCCTCGACTGCTTCAGGAAAGGGGATGTTTTCAAACTCGGTGACGAAAGTGATGGCGTTGCCGCCTGCGCCGCAGCCGAAGCAGTAGTAAAATTGCTTGTCTGGGCTGACTGAAAACGAGGGTGACTTCTCGTTGTGAAATGGGCATAGCCCCGAGTAGTTCTTGCCGGCTTTTTTTAAATTAACGCGTCCATCGATAACGTCCACAATGTCTGTGCGCGCCAGAAGGTCGTCGAGAAAGGATTGCGGTATTCGACCGGACATAGAGTGTGCTCAAACGGAGGGTTGACAGCGATGAGCTACTTTAACTGTTGAGAGCCTGTTTGACCAGCTTGGAGACAGTGGACATATCGGCGCGCCCTTGAAGCTTTGGTTTGAGCGCCGCCATCAGCGATCCCATGTCGGCCATGCTAGTGGCCCCGGTATCGGCGATTGTCTGTTGTAGAAGTTGTGCAATTTCATCATCGTTTAGCGGTTGCGGCAAGTAGTGTTTTATCACCTCCAGTTCTTGTCGCTCAATGTCCGCCAGATCAGTGCGGTCCGCTTCTATATATTGCGCTAGCGAATCTTTGCGCTGCTTGGACATTTTATCCAGGACAGCCATCGCTCTCGTATCGTCCAGCTCCGTGCGCTCGTCTACTTCGATGCGCTTGAGTTCTGCCAAAATCATACGAATAGTAGCTAGGCGAGTTTTTTCTTTGGCTCGCATTGCCGCTTTCATATCAGCTGTTAATTGCTGTTTGATCTCTGACATCTCTCTGACCTATTGCCGGGTGTTTAATGATACTGCGCAGAATCAGTAAAAACTGATGGGTGCTTAGTACAGACGAACTCTGCGAGAAACATCGCGAGAAACTTTTTTCGCGTGACGCTTAACAGCTGCAGCGGCTTGACGCTTGCGAACGGCAGTTGGCTTCTCGTAGAACTCACGACGACGAACTTCAGCAAGAACACCTGCTTTTTCGCAAGAACGCTTGAAGCGACGAAGTGCTACGTCGAATGGCTCGTTATCTTTTACTCTAACTGCTGGCATTGTTATCTACCTTAAATGATTGATTTAGTTAATCACCTCTCACAAGCTGTGCAAATATTGCGCAATCAAGTAAAGGGCGAGGGCAAATATTACAGCGTCCTCAAAACGTTGTCAAAATCTATTGTGCCCTCTGCTGCAGTGCTGTACCCAGAACGCTCAAGTACGTTGGCGAAACGCGCAGGCCAGTTACTGACGTGCTCGCCTCAGCTCCCTTGTTAGAAGGCTTATATTAGAAAGCTTATAAAGGATGCTGCCAATAACGGCGCTCTTTTGTTTGTGATCACACTTACCCTCTTTATGGCTATTCGCCTCCTAGTTATCCGCAGTATCCAGAGGGCATACTAAGAACACCTAGGGACTTGTTCGCACTTTCCTTAGCACATTGAAGGCTTGTTCGCGCCATCGCTAGTGAATGTCGCGCCGATTTCGTGGATAATAGCGGGCTTTTATTCCGCCCGCGTTTGGGCGCAAATCACGAGTGAGTTTGAATGAGTGTAAACATGCGCGTTCTCGGCGTCGAAACATCTTGCGATGAAACCGGTGTCGCTATCTACGACAGTGAACAGGGGCTGCTCGGCGATGCGCTTTACAGCCAAGTTGAGATGCACGCTGAGTACGGTGGTGTGGTGCCTGAGTTGGCATCGCGCGATCACATTCGCAAGTTGCTGCCGCTGATTGAACAGGTGATGAAGCAGGCCGACACGACGGCGCAGCAGATCGATGCAATAGCGTATACGGCTGGGCCAGGATTGATTGGTGCATTAATGGTGGGGGCCTCTACTGCCAGAGCGTTGGCCCTGGGCTGGGGAATACCGGCTTTGGGGGTGCATCACATGGAAGGACATCTGTTGGCGCCGATGCTTGAAGAGACGCCGCCAGCGTTCCCCTTTGTGGCGCTGTTGGTGAGCGGTGGCCACACGCAATTGGTCGATGTAAAAGGTATCGGGCAGTATACGCTGCTCGGCGAGTCACTGGACGATGCCGCAGGTGAAGCGTTTGACAAAGCCGCTAAAATGCTTGGGCTGGACTACCCGGGCGGGCCGCTGATCGCCAAGTTAGCGACGCAGGGCGATAGAACACGATTTAAATTTCCGCGCCCTATGGTCGATCGCCCAGGCATGGATATGAGTTTTTCAGGGCTAAAGACGTTTACCTTAAACACGGTGCATAAACACAAGGTCGATGGTGTGGTTGATGCGCAAACTCAGGCAGACATTGCCGCCGCTTTTGAAGAGTCTGTGTGCGACACCTTGGCGATCAAGTGTAAGCGCGCTTTACAGCACACAGGTTACAAGCAGTTAATTATCGCTGGCGGGGTGAGTGCCAACCGCCGTTTGCGTGAAAAATTAGAGACAATGGTGGCAGCTAATCGCGCCAGTTTGTTTTACGCGCGCCCTGAGTTTTGCACTGACAACGGTGCGATGATCGCTTTTGCCGGTTGTCAGCGTCTGGTGGCGGGGCAGCGTGATGACTTGACGATTCGCGCGCGTCCGCGCTGGCCAATGAATGAGCTTGCGCCACTGGCGCAAGACGATTAACTAATAACTTAGTACAGGCGCGGGCTCTGCGAGCACTGTGTGCTGTACATATGACAAGCCGTTGCAGGTGAGAGTGAAGAGCATGGATATAGTATTTATTCGCCAGTTGGAGATTCAAACCATTATTGGGATCTTCGAGTGGGAGCGCATGACCAAGCAAAAAGTGTACTTAGATGTGGATATGGCAGTTGATATTGGAAGCGCTGCGCAGAGTGACCATATTGATAACACTGTGAGCTACAAAAGCGTCAGCGACGATTTGCTTGAGTTTGTCGGCAGCAGTGACTTTCAGTTGGTAGAGACAATGGCTGAAGAGATCGCGCAGCGCATTCAAACTAAGTTCAATGTCCCCTGGGTGCGCTTGCGAGTGACCAAGCCAACAGCCATTTTAGATGCGGGCGGAGTAGGTGTGTTGATCGAGCGTGGCGAGCGCCCCGCGATTGCCAGCTACGGGCACTAGTATGGCTCTGGGGCGTATTTATTTGGCGCTGGGCAGTAACAGCAATGCTACGCGTAACTTGGAAAGCGCGCTTTGGCACCTGCAGAAGGTGTTTGGCTCACTGGTCATCTCAACGGTGTACTCGAGTGAGCCACTGGCCGGTGAGGGGGAGGACTACCTCAATGCCGTGGTGAGCTTTGCTTTTCAAGGAGAGCTAGAAGCGCTCAAAGAGCGTCTGTTAGTGCTCGAGCAAAAGCATGGGCGGGTACGTGTTCCCGGTGGCCTAGAGACTGCGTTGGATCTCGATATTTTAGGGCTTCAGGGGATAGTCGGGGCCGGGCGGATGTTGAAGGTGCCCGAGCAGGCGCTCAGCCGTAGCTTTGTGTTGGCACCGCTGGCTGAGTTGGCGCCAGATCTTTTAGAGTCGCGCAGCCAGCTAAGCTTTAGCCAGCTGTGGCAGCAGATGGATCAACAGGCACACCCCTTGACCGCGGTTGCGATAGAGGTGCGAGATCATGGCGTGCGTTAGTCCTGTGCGAAGCCCTTGCGTCGGTGTCTGCGCGCTCGATGAGCGCGATATCTGCATTGCCTGCAGGCGCACCGGGCAGGAAATTTCACAGCGGGGGCGCTACTCTAACGAGCAGCGCCTGCACGTGCTCGAGGCGATAGAACAGCGCTATCGCGCAGAGCGAGATAAAAACTAGTTCCCGCTATCGCCTCAGCCTTTAGCGGTTATCACAAAGAGTTGGCGGGCGGTTGTTGCCAGCTTGTGACGTATGCCTTATGTTTAGCGCGTAATATACGAAGAGACTGCCGATGACCGCCCACAATTACCGCGCCACTAGTGCGCCGCAAAAACTTCCCTCCTCTCTCTGGGCGGCGACAGCTTCCCCTTTCAGTGCGCACGCGCTAGATGCAGCTATCGATGTTGATGTGCTGGTCGTCGGCGGTGGCTATACCGGCTTGAGTTGCGCACTGCACCTGCGCGAGCGCGAGCAGAGCGTGGCGCTGCTGGAAGGAAGTGCTATTGGTTTTGGTGGTTCAGGGCGCAATGTCGGTTTGGTGAACGCGGGCCTGTGGACACCGCCGGATGAAATTAACCGGGCGATAGGTGACGAATTTGGCAACCGGCTCTACAGCCAGCTCAGCGCCGCGCCGAAAAAAGTGTTCGCATTGATCCAGGCGCACGGTATCGAGTGTGAGGCACAGCGCAATGGAACCTTGCAATTGGCGCGCTCTAAGCGCGGTGTAGCCGAGCTCGAGGCGCGCTTTGCGCAGCTGCAAGCGCGCGGCGAGCCGGTGACCTGGCTCGATCAAGCAGCCACCGCGCAGTCGCTCGGTACAGATTTTTACCGCCGTGCTATACACGATGCGCGCGCCGGGACTATTCAACCCTTGGGTTACGCAAGAGGGCTGGCAAAAGCCTGTGTCGCACGCGGGGTTCAGTTGTTTGAAGGTTCGCCCGTGACTGAGCTGTCGCGCACGGGGGATAGCTGGTTGGCGCGCACACCACAGGGCCAGGTTAAGGCGCAGCGGGTTGTGATGGCTACCAATGCGTACTCCGGATCGCTGCTGCCACAAATGCAGCAAAGTTTTACCCCTGTGCACTATTTTCAACTGGCCAGTGAGCCACTGCCTGAATCGCTGCGCGCTGACATATTACCCGGCAAAGAGGGGTGCTGGGACACCGGCTTAGTCATGACATCGCTGCGGATAGATCAAGCGGGGCGATTAATACTTGGCAGTGTCGGTAAAATCGCAGATGGCGCAAGCTCTGCGCTGCTCGAGCGCTGGGGGCAACGTACAGTGGCGAAAATCTTTCCCAAGCTCTCTCGGGTCAACTGGCAGTACACCTGGTCTGGGCAGATCGCCTACAGCGATGATCACTTGCCGCACTTGCACGAGCTGGCGCCTGGGCTAGTCACTGTCATGGGCTACAGTGGCCGCGGGATTGGTCCTGGTACTGTCATGGGAGATTGGTTGGCGCGCTATGTCACCGAGGCGGATTTATCACAATTACCGCTGCCTGTGAGCGCACCTCAGGCGATTTCACTGCGACAGGTGCAGCAGCACTACTATCGCTTTGGCAGCGATCTCTATCACTGTGTTCACCCGCGTTAATGGGCTGCCAGTAAGTTTAAATGCCCTGAGCGCCAGCCTTGGTAAACGAGGCTTAAGGGTGGCTCTCTTGCCGTAAACTACCCGTCGGCGCGTTTTTTAGCGCCCTCGCGAATGAAGATAAAGATCCCCGAACACACGATAATAGCCGTGCCCAGATACGAGGTCGCGCTTGGCACATCGCCCCACACTAAGTAGCCCAGCAGCATCGCGAGCGGGATAGAAGTGTACTTAAAAGGGGCAATAAAAGAGAGCTCGCCCAAGCGGGTGGTCACGACATAGCTGATGTAAGCGGCAAAGATAAAGAGTGCAGCGACACTGAGCCAGCCAAGATTTTGCGCCGAGACACTCTGCCAGCCCCAGGGCAGGGTGCACAGCCCCGCCAGTGTAACCATCCAGGCAGTAGTGAAGGCGATCTGGCCAGAGCTTAGTACCTGCGGAATGTTGCGCAGATAAATATCGCGCAGCGCCGTGAGAAAGGCGGCCATCAGTGGCAGCAAGATCGCCCAGGAATCCCAGTTTGTGGCCTGTAAGTCGGCGACCAGAATGACCCCGATAAAGCCAGTGCACACTGCTAGCCAGCGCCGCCAGCCGACTTTCTCTTTGAGTATCAGCGCCGCAAGAATCGTCAGCATAATCGGCCCGCTAAACACTAAGATCACTGCGGTGGCCAGTGGTAGTAACATCAGCCCGGTGAGGTAGCAGGCGGCGACACTGAGCTCAAAGAAGCCGCGCAGCAAGTTCCAGCGATTCCAGCTGGCACTGGGAAAGAGTGGCTGGCCTTTGTATTTCAGCCAGAGCCAGAACAGCAGGCACACCAATACACCGCGCATGAAGATAATCTGCCCCATGGGCAGTGCTTCACTGAGAAACTTAATCAGTGCGTCCCCGCTGGTAAACATTGCCATGGCGAGCACCATAGTCGCGGCGGCTTTAATATTTTGTGTGCTGTCTGACATCAGCCTTCCTTGCTTTTTTCTTTAGACACAAAAAAGCCGATAGCGAGTATCGGCTTTTTCCTTAGCGTATTCGCTTAGCGAATCTTAACAAGCTCGAACTTGTTGTTCTTGATTTCCATTTCGCGGAATGTACCGTAAACCTCACCCACATCGCTGAATTCGATGTTAGTAGCGCCTACGTAGTCAACTTGACCGCCGTCTTTCAAGATTTTAAGTGCCTTGCCAAGCTCGCCTGGGTAGATTTT
>JBMZCU010000143.1:0-8109 GCA_049613705.1 Pseudomonadales bacterium
GCTGCCTAGACGAATCGTAAACACTTCTATATCGCGCTGTTTGATACTGCCACACAGGCTATCGCTGCCATTAGCCGTTAAGTGATCGCCCGAGATACCGCTAGCATCCGTAAACAAGATCATTATTTTCTTGGCGTTGCCATAGCGTTCTGACAATGCCGTACTGGCTTTATAAGATGTCCAGCGTGGATCGAGTGCACGCCAACCCCAGATCACACCGAGTTCTATCTCTGTGGTACCTGTCGCCTGCAGCTGCGAGGCGTACGTTTTCAACACATTGCTATCAGCGGTTAGGTACAAGCTGTGGCTCTGCTGATCAGCGCTACAAAAGCCACTCAATCTATCGGGCCAATCAGCCCGCAGAGCACCCATCAAAGCTTCCCACCCGGCGTGATTTAGCGAAGCTGGCGGTGCAAAACCTGGCGAGTAACAATCTACAGTACCGTTGAGTTGGCGATTTAACACCTCTCCGCTGAAGGGAATGATGGCTACCTTGGCATTCTGTAATTGCCCGGCATTATCCACCGGTAGCCGCTCAATAAAACGCGCAACCCCAGTGCGCAAATCTGGAATGGCACCACTCATCGATCCTGAAATATCGACCACAATCGAAATTTCAAGCGGTCCCGAGGCACCCCCTGTCGGTGTCAGGGTAACCTGCTGCTGTATATTGACGCCGCGCATAAACGTGCCGCTCACAGATAAGTTCGCTTTGAGCGTGTTATCGCTACCGCAGGTCAGGCTGACTGCCCCCAGCTTGCGACGCTCACTACTCCCAAGATACGCTGTCAAATAGCGCTCAGCCACCGCACTATCACAAGCGCCATCAGCGCTGGCCGCCTGTACCGAAGCCTCTAACGCGCGCCCTAATTGCGCCCGCGCCTGAAAGTAGGCGCCGCCATCGACCGCCAAGCCACCTAGGGGAATTAACACTGCAAGTACTGCTAACACGACGATATAAATAGCACCGCGCTGCGCAGAGCCATTCACTTGCTGATTCCCTCTCACGCCGCCGGCGCTAATACTCGCTCTTTGCATTGTCCAACTACCGCTCTGGTAGCAGTGCACTACCGGTAAGCACTCTGCCGCTCTCATTTAATAAATCGCTGGTTAAACCTGCCGACCACCAATAGAAGTCTTTGCTATCGCACACCGTGACACGCACAGAATAAATAGGTAGTTGCTGTACGGCATCTAAGCTACTGGCGACACAGCTGCCTCCCAAACTGATTGCCGCAGACTGGCTGTTCGGCGCGAACTCCTGCAGTTGAACCGTCACTGTATCAGCGCGCGATGGCAGCAGCGCTTTCGCCAGCGCCAACAATCCTTGATATTCAGCATTTCGACCTGCGCTATCGGCAAGTGGCTTACCCTCCGCTGACACGCTGCGATTAGCGGCAACCGATGCAAGTGCAAAAGCCGCCTCCTGCAACTGCTCCCGCGCATTGTAGATACGGGTAATATCGGCAAAGAAGAAAATCAAAGCCATCAAAGGCAGCAGCCCAAACCCCATTTCTACGCTGCTGACATAGCCGCGCTGACGGCTGCTATTGGCATAACGTCTCCTGAGCATGTCAATTCTCCCGCTGCACTAGATAGCGCTGTTTGAAGGTGCCACCCTGCCACCCCCAGCCATTGAAGATAAAAGAGTCAATGGGATAGCTGACTTCGTAAATCGCGTACCGTCCGACATTTCCAAGGCTCAAATTGGCCAAATTCGCCGCGCTGTCCGCCCGCGCCAGCAAGTTAACCTGCACGTTGGCAACATCGATAAAGGCGAGCTTTTGCGCTTTTTGCGCCACTTTCTGCTGCATCGCGTTTAAATCGTTATTCAGGCGAGCCTGGCGCGCCACATCGGCCAGTGCGTAGGTCAGCGAGCTCTGCACAATCACTACGCGCAGCATCTCGAACACCAATAAAATCATAAATACGATCAATGGCATCCACAGTGCGTATTCCACCACTATGGCACCGCGTTGACGCCGCTCTCTCCGGCTTTGCAACTTACTCGACAACTTTCGCACCGCTCGTGCCAGCGTTACCACCACTGCGCACCCAGCGATAGTAGGCCAGGTTTGCCTCTACCTTGGCACGATCATCTCCCAGCACTGAACTCGCCTGTTTCTCAGCGCCCATGAGCCCCAGCGCCAGTGCCAAGTTGTTGCGCATGCGCTCACTGGCCTGCCCGCTTTGAAACAGCGGGTAGAGTAAATCGACCGCACTGCGATAGTCCTCGTCGAGCATAAAAGACAGCGCCAAGTTATTCTTGAACTGCGCATTCCCAGGTTTGATCTGTAGCGCTTGGCGGTAGTAGCGCTGTGCCTGGCTGTAGGCACGGCGCATATCTTTAACGACACCCATAGCATTGAGCGCAAAGGGGTCGCGCGGCGCAGTGGCCAGCGCCTGTGCGAGCGCTTGCTCTGCCTGACCGACTTTATTCTGCGCTAGGCGCGTACGTCCCAGTCCCAGCCAGGCCGCGCTGACGCTCGGATCAATTTCAATACTCTTTTGATAGTGGTGCACTGCGAGATCAAACCGCTGTGCTCGGCTGGCTGCTTGCGCCAGTTCCAGCTGCAAATCCGCTCTGTGTGGCAGTTGAGTGACCAGCTCTGAGTAGAGCTTGACTGCCAGCGCGTACTGCTGCGAATTCACCGCGATCTGCGCCATGCGATAATTCTCTTCCAAACTCGCCGCTGGCTCAGTCTGCGGACCAGCCACTTCCTTAAGTGGTGTGGCGTTGCAGCCCACCAGTAAAAGTGCGGGAAGTAACAGTAAAATGGGTTTTATCGAAATCAACATAAGCTCCGAAACAGTGTAAGTGCGATCACCTTAAGTACCCTGCAGCGCCGCGAGCAACTGAATGACAGCGGGCCCCGCTATCACAACGATCAGCGGTAGCAAGACTAAAATCATCAATGGCAGCCCCATACGCGCGGGAATTTTTGCCAGTTCTTCTTCAATGCGCAACGCATTGCGGGCGCGCAAATCAGCGGAAAATGTGCGCAGCACAGGTCCTAGAGGAGAGCCAAAGCGCTCAGCTTGCTCTAGACTGAAAACCCACTGCTCAACTTCCTCCAGCGGCAGACGCCACTTAAAGCGCTGTAACACTTCACTGCGCTCAGGCAACATACGCAACTCACTGGCCAACAGCTGTAATTGACGCGCCAACTGCGGATTAACACTCTCGAATTCTGCGCCAACCCGCGCTAAGCTCTTTTCAATTGTCATACCCGCTTCCAGGCAAATAACCATCAAATCAATCGTATCGGCAAGTCCTGCACGAATGCGCCGCAGCACCTTGCGCCCGCGCCAAGCGAGCAGCCATTCCGGCACTATGCCGCCGACTACCGCCGCCGCAATGCACTGCGCGATGCCTACTGTCGAGGTAGGTTCTGCAAGGCTGATTGCGCAAAGCCAAAGCGCAATCACTGCCGAGACTACCTTCGCGGCGATCAAGCTATTAAGCGCTTGCGGCGTATGAAAACCCGCCTGTGCCAACGCCTGCTGAAGCTTGGCGCGGTTACCCTCAAGCTGTTCTGCGCGCCAGGGATTTCGCGTACTTTTCTGCGCCACCGCGCGGTTGAGGTAACGCCCTATACGCTCGCTAACGAGCTCTTCACGTCGGGCCTGCCTGGCCACGACGGCCAATAGCACAATGCCGGCGAACATCGACACGACAAAGAAAAAGAGCAAGCTATTCATCGGAGTTGACCCGTGTCATTTTCTCTATCACTAACAGCCCGAGCACGATGCTTGAAACGGCGTACATCGCAATCAACTGTCCGAGCGGGTCTGTCAGAAGAACCGTAATATGCTGCGGGCTAAAGAAGTAGAAAAACACTAGGACAAAAACAGGAATAAGCGCCACTATGCGCGCTGATGAGCGCGGCTCCGCGGTCATAGCAATCAGCTTTTGCTCACGGGTTCGCTGCTGTTGAATCTCGCGACTGAGTTTTTGTAACACTTCGCTGAGCTGTCCGCCGCTCTCTAAATTGAGCACGACAGCAACGCTGAAATAGCGTAACTTGCGCGATGTGATTCGCTGACACGCATCTTCCAGCGCCGCCTGCATCGTGACACCGATGCGCAGCTGATCGACCAGCTGAGCAAACAGCCCTCCCACTTGCCCTGGCACCTGCTGCGCCACGTAGTCGAATGCTTGTTGAATGGAGCTTCCCGTACCGACTGCCCGGCTGATCAAATCCAGTGCCACAGGAAAGCTACTCTCAAAGGCGCGCAATTGCTTATTGCGCACCCACTGCAACCAAATCAATGGCTGCACCAATATCACAACAAGGGCGATAAGCTCCTGCCAAGGTTGCAAGTAGCGCGGCCCCAGCACAGCGCAAAGCAGCAGCCCCAAGGCTGTCACCAGCAGCAACATGCGAGCATGCTGCGCGCCAAGCACGACCTCAAAGCGCTGCCATACGCCATACCACAAACCTTTTTTTTGCGCGGCGATAAATAGCGCCGCACTTTGCACTTGCTCGCGCTGATCGGTGCACACTTGCGCCACCCGCTGTGCCAAACGCCGCTCGCGCTCGCCGCTGCGATAGAGCCACAGCCCTAGCCCCAAGGCAGTTATCGCCAGGGCGAGCAACAGCGCACTCAAGACGGATCCGCCGCAGCAAAAATCTGCTGTAACTGTGCCTCACAGCCATAGTAGCGCGCGCGCTCGAAGAAAAGAGGCAAACGTCCGGTACACTGATAGTGACCATCTAAACCACTTTCCATGCTGCCCTGAGAGCGCAAGGTATAGTGGAAAAGTGTCTGCAGCTGAATGGTATCCTGCTCCATGCCCGTAACTTCGTCGATGCTGATGATACGTCGCACTCCGTCGCGCATTCTCGCGATTTGAACCACCAGCTGTACTGCGCTGCTGATCTGCTGGCGCAGCGCCTTAGAGGGCAAATTCTGCTGCCCCATTAGAAGCATATTCTCCAACCGCACCAGGGCGTCGCGCGAAGTGTTAGCGTGTAGCGTGGACATCGAGCCATCGTGCCCAGTATTCATCGCCTGGAGCATTTCAAAAGCTTCGGCGCCGCGCACCTCTCCGAGAATGATACGGTCAGGCCGCATCCGCAGCGCGTTGCGTAACAGCTCGCGCTGACCAATTGCCGACGCCCCCTCCAGATTGGACGGACGCGTCTCCATGCGAACAACGTGAGGTTGCTGCAACTTAAGTTCAGCAGCATCTTCGATGGTCACGATGCGCTCTGTACTTTCCGCACCTTGCGAGAGCGCATTAAGCAGGGTCGTCTTACCGGCACCGGTACCGCCGGAAATAACAATGTTGAGGCGCATTTGCCCTGCTAGCATCAGCAGCTTGGCCATCCCCTCGGACATAGAACCGCGTGCAGCCAAATCGAGCAAACCAACCTGCTGGCGACTAAATTTACGTATGGAAAGGCTCGTTCCATCGAGCGCTAGCGGTGGAATCACCACATTGACACGGCTGCCATCTTCCAGGCGCGCATCGACCATAGGACTTGCTTCGTCGACACGCCGACCAATACGCCCGGCAATACGACGCGCCACATTGAGTAAATGCTGCTCATCGCGAAAGCGCAGGGCCAATTGCTCTAGACGACCATTGCGCTCGACATAAATCTGATCGTAGCGATTGACCATAATATCGCTGATTTCAGGATCATCGAGCAACGGTTGAATGGGCCCCACCCCGAGCATATCGTCGAGCAGAGCTTCAACCAGCTTACGCTGCTCACTCTGTGCCAGTGCAATGCGCTGGGTTGCTGCTATCTCTTCAACCCCTTTATATATCAAGCGTTCAAGTGCGTCGCGCTCAAGCTTTGCGGCGACACTAGGATCGATCCGCTGATAAATTTCACGACGTAAGCCCTCAACCGCGGGAGTAAAAATATCACCTGCACCGTGTTGAGAGTGGGGTGCAGCCGCTTTCTTGGACGGCACCTGCGATTCGATAACACGTGGGGCCGGGCGAGCAGCGGCTGGCGGCTCAACCGGCTCGTGACTTCTACGACCGAACACCGAGCACCTCCCGCCACGTGCGCCCTGTACTAGTGCGACGCTCGCGCTGCCCCATAAGATCATAACTCAGTTTAATCACTGCCGAGGCCAGTTTGCCACGACTGTTGACCAGCGGCACACCGAGATCAAGCGCCTCACTGACTCGCTCTGGCTGCCAGGGCAAAATGTGATCGATTGGACGCTGCAGCACACTTTCAAATTGAGAAAGCTGCAGCATGCAGTGCCGTTCTGGGAGGTTGTAGTTGAGTACAACGATAGTGCGCTGATCAGGGCGCTGTGCTGCAAACTGCTGCTGCCACTCGTGTAGCTGGCGCAGCGAACTCATGCTGGGGTCTAAAACCAAAACGCGAATATCTGCCCGCTGCATTACTTGCGCCACCTGATCGACATCGGTACGCGGCACATCTAGCAACACACGGCCACTGCTCTGACTGAGCTGATCTAGACGCTGACTCAATACCTCGGCGTCAATGTGCGCACGTGAACCGCGACCTTTGAGCACCTGCAAACGTTCAGCCAGCTGCTCACTGGCACGCTGTAGCAATTGCTCATCGCCTGCCTGTTCGCGCTCGCAGAGCAAACGCTCCATGTAATCTGTCGGCTGGGCGCCCAGTAGCAAGTCGACATCACCGGCGTACATATCCAAATCGAGCACGCGGGTGTTAACACGCTGTTGTTGTGACATATGCCAAGCGCAATTAGCCAAGAGCGTTGAGCAACCAACGCCACCGCGTAAACCGCTGAAGGCGACTATCTTGCCGCGCAACTGATAATTTCGCTCGCTAAGCCCTAAAGTAATGCGCACCACCTGAGCAAAGCGATCCGCAGAGAGCGGATGAGGTAAGTACTCGCTTACACCTAGAGCCATCAATTGCTGATAGAAAGAAATGCTATTTTGTTCGCCTGTGACAATGACCTTAGTATCAGCAGTGCAGAAACTCGCCAGCATATCCAGCGCCTCCAGTGCATCACTGCGACTGCTGATATCAATCACTAGCAGCGGCGGCGCTGAATGGCTTTTACAGTAATCAATCGCCGCTTCAATGCCCCCGCTAACGGCATGCAATTCGCAGTTGGGCAGAGCGGCTCCTAATTGGCTCACATTTTCAGCCTGCGCGGGCCCACTCATAAAAGCGCGTACTTGGTAGCGTTCTGTCGGTAGAGGTGCGTTCACTGCTGACCTCCCAGAATTTGGCTGATCGTCTGATTGTCGCTCGTTGTAGCCCCCTGGTCAGCCGTGGGCGGATTGACGTAAGACTCTACTGCCGAGAGCATTTTGTCGCTATTAACCGCGCCGAGTGAGCGTCCTTTGAGCAGCTCGCGCGGGTCGCGTACCATCACCGCCAGGTTTGCCGCTGTGGCGCAGCCAAAGTTGCTCGAGCGCTGCTGCGAGGAGGCGTGCCCGCTGGGATTACCTTGCCAATTTGGGCAATCAGGCGTCCGTACTTTGAAGTATTCGGTAATGAGCACCACTAACTCGCGGCGACTGCCCTGAGTTTGCCAGCGCAAGTGATTACCTTTCACACCAGCAGAGGCGAGCCACTGCGAGAGCTGGCGCTGGCGAGACTTGTCCGCGACGACGACCAAGCGCTGATTATCGATAGGCCCATGACTGCGCAAGAACCGCTCGATAGCGACGCGGTCCTCCGTCACGAGACTCCCCGTACCCAAGTTGATATCAAATTGATAACTGACAGGTACAACTTTCAAGTGCTGACTCGGCGTAGCGCTCTGTGCCTGCACGTACGGCAGTTGATTGATTTGCTGACAGCCGGCGAGAAGCACAACGGCGCCCAGGGCAATAATACGTTTCATTTCTGATACTCTGTTTTGTTTTGCACGCGCAAATGTGTCAGCGCACTGCTGCGAGCGCGCAAAAATAACCTTAAACCGCAGCACTGCTGCGAATAGCTGAGTAGCTGCTCACTCAGCCAAATCAAACGGGCACAAACGCCACTTCCCACAAGCCTCAACTTGACTCGAAGTCCATCTCTACTGCACACGGACGTGCAGCCATTGGGCAGCGCCCAATGCGAATCCTGAAAAGGCCAGCACTTACTCAAATCGAAGCTCCCCATCGCACACGGATGTGCAGTCACT
>JBMZCU010000144.1:0-8104 GCA_049613705.1 Pseudomonadales bacterium
GCAGTTCGACACTGTTGATCCACTACATGGGAGGTCCGGAAGGTGAGAATTTTTGGCTCAATGTGGTTGGTGTCATCATTGCGGTCCTCAGCCTGTCACTGATTTACAATGCATTGAAACACCATCCTTTTTTCAGCGATATTATTTATGTGCGCGACCTAAAATCCCAGATGAACACTATCTATCGTAAACAGCGCAAGCTAAAAGAAGCCGCCCAAGGTGGTGATGCAAAAGCCATCGCCATCCTCGATTTCAGTCATCGCGCTTCTGAGTACGTTTACCTGTTAGACAACAATACGTTGACACTGGAAGAGTTGCGCAGCGCTCACCGCGAAGTACTTGCCCTTGCTCAGCAGCACCTAAACGGTGACATCCCAGAGTACCAGCGCGATTGGCTAGAGAACGTATGAACAACCCCCTAAGTGCTCTGTGTAGTTAACTAATGGGCTAATAGACGCTGATCCGCGAACAAAGCGCTGTGAATAGCAGCGTCCTTAATGAGCTTTCTGACAAAAGACTTAGCCCCTTAGGTATCATCCTGCGGGGCGTTTTGGGCTTATTCATACCTTCCTAACGCTCTATTGAGCGTCGCTAGAGCGCTTGAGTTTAACAATCAACTGATACAACTGTTGGTTGGGAACGCTAATGCGCTCACCGTCCTGCAACACGATTAAGGTATTGAGGGAATTAACGTGCTCAACTGTCCCTCGATAATCCGCGATTTCGATGATATCTCCGGAGTTAAAACTCTCACGCGCATAGCTGCCCAGCAGTAAGTTTTTAGCGACTTCGCGCGCCCCAAGCCCCAAGGCAATTGCCAGTGCAAGTGCTACAGCTGTCAGGGCAATCAGCAAAATATTGTGCAGCAGCTCAGTGCGAATACTCAATTGCTCAAGCGCCATCAGCACAACACTGGCTACAATCACCGTATAGGCAATATTCCCTAAGGTTCCCCCGGAATTGAGATTGCTAAACAATCGACTAGAAGTGATTGCACCTTTGAGGAAGGTCGCAAACATCATCCCCAAGATGACCGTTATCAAGGCAATCGCAATTTTAGGTAGAAAGCTGATCAAGGTTTTAATCAGCGCGACTAGCTCATCAAACCCTAAGGTATCTGCAGCTGGGACCATAAACATGAACAGAATGAGCCAATAAAAGAACTTTCCACACAGTTCAGAGAGCGAGCGTTTAATGCCCGCATTATCCATGACACCGAGCACCCCCACATCACTGCTGATTTTATCTAGCCCCAAGCGTTTGAGTGTTGCACTACTGCCCTTTTTCACCAACCAAGCTATCAAGCAACCCAAGAGTAGAATCACCAGTGCACCAACAATGTTGGGTAGCACACTGATAACACTGGCCCACTGTGCGGTAATATTTTCTATGACCGTGTTCTGAAGTTTTTCACTGTCAATAATGTCTTGCCACTCACTCATCGTTTATTCCTTGTTGTTTACGTCCTTTACTCGGTCCAGTGAGCAGCGCTCCCATGGCCCAGGCAATCTTGCCGCACAGTTTGAATCCCTCGCTCAAACCAAGTTCATAGCGACTTTTGCGCAAAATAGCATCAACCCGCTCGCCCGATCCTCTGCTATCCACTTTGCACTGCTCAAAGAGTATTTTTACTTCGCTCTCTAGTGCCTGCTTGTCCTGCTCACTCATTGTGTCTCTCATTTAAAGGCAAATTTCCTCGTACAGGCGCTTGAATTTGTCCAGTGCACGGTAGAAAGCCATCTTGGTACCGCTGAGTTTCCGCTCGACCACATCGGCGATTTCCTGCAAGCTAAATTCACTGTTGAAACGTAATAAAATCAAGTCTCTATCTTGTGGTTTTAACTGTTTTATCACCTCGTGTACGCACACTTTGTCATCTTCCTGAGCAACACAGCTTGCGGTATCGCCAGCGCTACTTTGAAAGTGTTCCGGGTCTAACTCTTCGTAGCGCTGATAGCGCGCCTGATCGCGTTTGATAACGGCCAGTTGCGTCTTACAGTGATTAATTGCAATGCTGTATAGCCAGGTTTTAAAACTGGATCTAAATTCAAATTTTGGCAGTGCGTGAAATAACTTTACAAACACCTCTTGTGAGGCCTCTTGCGCCAAATCCGGCTTGGATAGATAACGCAGGCACAAGCTGTAAATCTGCTTTTCATATAGCTGCACTAAGTGCGTGTAAGCTGTCATTGCGTGCGGCAGTTCGCGTATCGCCTGAATGACCGTCTCGCGCTCATCTGTCATTGTCTGTGTCACTTTTTCCCTGTTTCCTCAGCTTAGAGTTAGCGTACAGCCACAAAGTCACACCTGAGTGTAAATTAATTTTTCTGAATATTTTTCTGAACAATATTTGTGACTTTGTACACTGCCACTGCGTCTCAAGCAACAGGCATGCGGCGCCTGTCCCCATAAATCTGCGCAACGCCCCTGCCCCAGATCACCTCATCAAAGGAGCAATACATGAAGTTACAACACAAACTGATAGCTGAATTTATCGGTACATTTTGGCTGGTGTTAGGCGGCTGTGGCAGCGCCGTGCTAGCGGCTACATTTGGCGATCACGGGATAGGTTTACTCGGCGTCTCCCTCGCATTTGGCTTGAGCGTTATGACAATGGCCTACGCGATAGGACACATTTCAGGCTGTCACCTCAACCCAGCGGTCTCACTCGGACTCTATGTCGCCGGTCGCTTTGAACGTCGCGAACTATTACCCTATGTAGGTGCGCAAATACTTGGCGGCTTGGGCGGTGCGGCTGCGCTCTATGCGATCGCCTCAGGCAGCCCGGCATTCGAGTTAAGCGCGGGCTTTGCCGCCAACGGCTATGCCGAACACTCACCCGGTGGCTACTCTCTCACCGCGGCGCTTATCGCTGAAATCGTCATGACAGCTATGTTTTTGATTGTCATACTGGGCGCGACAGATAAGCGCGCGAGCGCAGCACTAGCGCCTGTGGCGATAGGCCTGGCGCTAACACTGATCCACTTGATCAGCATTCCAGTGACCAATACCTCGGTCAACCCAGCGCGCAGCACCGCAGTAGCGGCCTTTGTGGGTGATTGGGCACTGGTACAACTCTGGCTGTTCTGGCTAGCGCCTCTGTTCGGTGCAGCCCTTGGCGCTATGATTTACAAAAGCTTTTCGCCGCAAGATATCACTGCTGAATCAAGCCAAAGCTGATCACTGCCTAAAACTGCCTCCAATACACTCACACTGTCTTGGAGGTGGACTGGGCGCTATTCGCAATAGTCCGGTTCCTCTTTATCGAGCATCCCTTTGAGTTGCTCAAAGTGTGCATCACCTGCACCGCTAAATTCATCCCAACTGGCCGCCGTTTCCTCGGCTAACTCGTCGCTTAAGATGCTTAACTCACGCCCGGTCGAATAGGCCAGCACCATCGTTTTACACGCTTTTTCAAGATAGTAGAGCGATTCAAACGCACTGGCGACACTCTCACCGACAACAGTGATACCGTGGTTTCCCATCATCAGAGCACTCTTGCCTTCAATGCTGCGCGTGATGCGTTTTCCCTCTTCATCGCTGGTGGCTATTCCACCAAAATCAGTATCGTAGGCAATGCGATTGTAGAAGCGCGCTGTATTGTTATCTATCGGTAAAATACGCGGGTCTTTAAGGGTCGATAGCACCGTGGCGTAAGTCGAGTGCACGTGCAACACAACGCGCGCATGGGCATAAGCTGCATGCACATTGCCGTGAATACTCCAGGCTGAAAGATCTGGGGCCTGTGAGGTCTGCATAACACTGTCATCGCTGCTATCGAGTAGCTGTAAGTTACTCGCCGTGACATTGGAAAAATGCATCCACTTGCGGTTCATCAAAAAAGTACGCCCATCTGGCGACACCGCTGCACTGAGGTGATTAGCTACAGATTCATGCATATCAAGGCGGTGAATTAAACGAAATGCCGCGGCCAAATCTATCCGCAGTTGCTGTTCTTGTGTCATATTTTTCTCGCTTATTTTTATTTTTCACAGGCGTTACTGCTCAGGTCAGACACAGTGATCCTCACCTATTCGCAGGCTCTATCGTGCGTTGCCACCAAATGGTATGCCCTCACAACTGTGTGGTATTGCACTGCGCTCTGAGAACGCTACCACAACGATGCGATGCGCAACTGCTTCACACCGCCAAAAGATATCCAAATCCACCAGCCAAGTGATATGAGTACAACTTTACGTTTACGTAAACTTCGCATATAGTTTAAAAAACAACCAGATAATTGCGATGATCGATAAAGTGCAGTACAGCATTCGTGAGTTAGCAACAGAGTTTGGTCTGACAACGCGCAGTATTCGATTTTACGAAGACAGCGCCCTACTCTCACCGACCCGGCGCGGACATACGCGCATCTACTCACGCCAGGACCGGGTACGCCTGAAATTAATTTTGCGTGGAAAGCGCTTAAGTTTTTCGCTGCAAGAAATCAAAGAGCTGTTTGATCTGTGGGACAAAACACCTTGCGGCAGCCGGCGCCAACTCGAGTCCGTACTCGACAAAATCGCTCAACGCAAAGCAGTACTGGCGCAGCAACGCAAAGACATTGAAATACTGCAGCGAGAACTAGAGCGTGCACAACAGCGCTGTGAGTACGCCCTGCTAACGCTGAATCAGAAGAACACCTAAGGGTATCCATTTAACACGTGCATGGCACAGGAGTTAGCGATGACGAGCCCGTATCGAGCAATGCCATTCCCTCTGAGCGACGAACAAGTCATGCTGGTCGAGCAGGTGCAGCGTTTTGCCAATGTGGAAATAGCCCCCAGAGCCGCTGAGATCGATCACAGCAACAATTTCCCTCTGGATTTATGGCGCAAAATGGGTGATTTAGGCCTACTCGGGCTTACGGTTTGTGAAACGCGCGGTGGTGCCGGCATGGGCTATCTTTCACACGTACTGGCGATGCAGGAGATCAGCTGTGCAAGCGCTTCCATCGCCCTGTCTTACGGGGCGCACTCTAACCTCTGTGTCAACCAGTTAGAGCGCAACGCAAATTGCGCACAAAAAGCAAAATACCTCCCTAAATTGATCAGTGGCGAATACGTCGGCGCACTGGCCATGTCAGAGCACAACGCAGGTTCTGATGTAGTCGCTATGCATCTTAAAGCAGTGCCAACTGCTGATGGCTTCATCCTCAACGGGAGTAAAATGTGGATCACCAACGGACCGGATGCCCATGTTTATATTGTCTACGCTAAAACAGACCCCAGCGCGGGTTCTAGGGGCATCAGTGCCTTTATTGTCGAGCGTCAGAGCAAAGGTTTTAGCCGCGCGCCCAAATTAGACAAGCTGGGAATGCGAGGCTCTAACACCTGCGAACTGGTTTTTGAAGACTGTGCAATTCCAAGGGAAAACCTGTTGGGGACGCTCAATGGCGGTGTAGAAGTACTGATGAGCGGCCTAGACTACGAGCGCCTCGTACTCTGCGGCGGCCCCTTAGGCATCATGCATGCAGCACTGGATATCTGCCTACCCTATGTACGAGAGCGCAAGCAGTTTGGCCGCGCCATCGGTGAATTCCAATTAGTTCAGGCAAAAGTGGCTGATATGTACACCAAAACCCAAGCAGCTAAAGCGCTTGTCTACACCTGCGCAACCAATGCTGATCGAGGAAAGCTCACCCGTAAAGATGCCGCCGCGGCGATTTTGTACAGTGCCGAATGCGCAACAGCCATCGCGTTAGATACGATTCAACTACTCGGTGGCAACGGCTATATGAATGACTGTGCGGCTGGACGCCTGTTACGCGACGCTAAGTTGTATGAGATAGGTGCGGGTACCTCTGAGATCAGGCGCATGTTAATCGGGCGCACCCTTTTCAATGAGCAATAAAATATAACAAGGAAGTCAACGCACTAAACAATTAAACTGAGGAAACATCTATGCCAGTTATTCCCAGTTCAATCACCCCCAAGAGCACGGATTATCAAATGCGCTTTCAGGCGCTGGCTGCACTTAGCGCAACGCTGCGTGATCACATTGCGCAGATTATCCAAGGCGGCACGCCAGAAAAGCGCAAACGCCACACTGCAAATGGAAAATTACTGGTGCGCGAGCGCATCGATAGCTTAATTGATGAAGGCAGTGCCTTTCTCGAATTTTCGCAGCTAGCAGCACACAATGTTTACGATGACGACGTTCCCTGCGCCGGTATTGTGACCGGCATCGGTCAGGTATCCAAAAGGCTCTGTGTCATCATCGCTAATGACGCCACTGTCAAAGGAGGCTGCTACTACCCACTGACAGTGAAAAAACACCTGCGCGCCCAAGAAATAGCAGCGCACAATCGGCTCCCGTGTATCTACCTGGTTGATTCTGGTGGCGCACACCTCCCACACCAAGCGGAGGTATTTCCCGATCGCGATCACTTTGGACGAATTTTTTACAATCAAGCCAGGATGTCCGCTCAGGGTATTTGTCAGATTGCGGTCGTCATGGGACTGTGTACTGCTGGCGGCGCCTACGTCCCCGCGATGGCGGATGAAACCATTATCGTGCGCGAACAGGGCAGTATTTTTCTCGCAGGGCCACCGCTGGTGAAAGCGGCTACAGGAGAAGACGTAAGCGCCGAGCAGCTAGGTGGCGCCCAGGTTCACTGTGTGGATTCCGGGGTAGCCGATTACATGGCAGAGCACGACAGGCACGCGCTCGACATTGCTCGCTCATGCATAGCCAATACTCCACTGCAAGCAAGGCAAGTAACTGCAACTTACACTGAACCGCTCTACTGTGCTGAAGAGCTGTACGGCATAGCTGGCACCGATCTGAGAAAACGTATCGATGTGCACCAAGTCATCGCCCGCATTGCCGACGGTTCTCTCTTCGACGAATTCAAAGCACTCTTTGGCACCACACTGGTTTGCGGCTTTGCCTCTATAGAAGGGCAAAAAGTCGGTGTTTTAGCCAATAACGGCGTGCTTTTCAGTGAATCTGCGCAAAAGGGAGCACACTTTATTCAGTTGTGTTGCCAGCGGCGTATTCCGCTGCTGTTCATACAAAACATCACGGGGTTTATGGTCGGTAAAAAATACGAAGCTCAAGGTATCGCCAAACACGGTGCCAAACTTGTGAGCGCAGTGGCCTGCGCAGATGTCCCCAAGATAACGCTGATCATCGGCGGCTCTTTCGGCGCTGGGAACTACGGCATGTGCGGTCGTGCCTACCAGCCTAATTTTCTCTGGATGTGGCCTAACGCACGCATCTCAGTCATGGGTGGAGAACAGGCAGCCAATGTGTTGGCGCGTGTGACTCGCGATGCCAAAACAAGACACAAAGAAGCGTGGAGTGAGCGCGAGGAAGTGGCATTTAAAGCGCCGATAATAGAGCGCTATGAGCACGAGGGGCATCCTTATTACGCCTCTGCAAGACTGTGGGATGACGGCGTTATCGATCCCCAGCAAACTCGCCAGGTTCTCGCGCTCTCTCTCGCTGCATGCTATACCCGAACAAGTGAAAACAACCGCTTTGGCGTATTCAGGATGTAAGCGATGGACACTCCAATGATCCACACCGAGATTGACAGCCAAGGCGTGGCGCACATCTGCCTAGATAGACCGGCACAGCGCAACGCCTTTAATCCTGAGATGATTGAACAAATAATCGACGCCCTTGCGCGCTTTGAAGATGAACCTTGCGTGCGTGCCCTAGCGCTTAGCGCACGCGGCGAGCACTTCTGCGCCGGAGCTGATATTGGCTGGATGCGCCGTGCGGCGACGTTCACAAAGGCGCAAAACCTCGCAGATGCCAGGCGTCTGGCACACCTAATGTCTCAGCTAGATCGTTTTAGCAAACCGACCATCGCACAGGTACAAGGCTCAGTATTTGGCGGTGCGATAGGGCTTATCGCCTGCTGTGACATGGTTGTGGCCAGCTGTGACACCCGCTTTTGTCTAAGTGAGGTAAAACTTGGGCTAATTCCGGCGGTGATCAGCCCCTACCTCGCCAGGGTTGTCGGCATGCGTGCACTGCGACGCTACGCACTCAGTGCGGAGGTTATCGATACGCCTGCGGCTCTGCAGTTGGGGTTAGTGCATCACATCGAGGCCTTACCTAGCACGACAGCTCACCAGTGGCTAGTAAAGGTCTG
>JBMZCU010000145.1:0-8099 GCA_049613705.1 Pseudomonadales bacterium
GCAGCGCCAAAACCAATGACGTCGGCAATGTTCGGGGTACCGGCTTCAAGGCGGTAGGGCAGAGTATTCCACTTAGCGTCTTGGTAGCTGACCTCTGCAATCATCTCGCCGCCAGTCTGCCAGACGGGCCAGTTTTTGAGCAGCTCTTCCTTGCCCCAGAGTACGCCGACCCCTGTAGGACCGTAAAATTTGTGCCCTGAAAAAGCGTAGAAGTCGCAACCCAATTGTTGGACGTCGACACCGCTGTGCGCAATACCCTGGGCACCGTCAATCATCACAAGCGCGCGGTTTTCACTGTTGCGCTTGGCTACAGCGATCAGCTCGGCGATGGGGTTCTTTGTCCCCAGCGCATTAGAGACATGGGGGAGCGCAACTAGCTTTGTGCGCGTGCTGATAAGTGCTGCGAACTGCTCTGTGTCGAGTTCACCCAGGTCGTTGATCTCAACTACCTGCAGTGTTGCCCCACTCGCTTTACACGCCTGCTGCCAAGTGACGAGGTTAGCGTGATGTTCCATCTGAGTGATCACAACTTCGTCGTCAGCTGTCAGTAGTTGCTGTAGGCCGTGGGCGACGATGTTGATGGCCTCTGTGGTGCCCGATGTCCAGATAACTTCGGTGCGCTCAGCTGCGTTGATAAACTGCGCAACTGTGTCCCGCGCACCCTCGTACTTCTTGGTTGCCTCGTCGGCGAGTCGGTGAGCACCGCGGTGAACATTCGAGTTATAGTTCGAGTAGTAGTCAACCAGTGCGTCTATCACCGCCTGTGGCTTTTGTGTTGTCGCCGCATTGTCCAAGTAAATAAGCGGTTTGCCGTGCACTTGGCGCTGTAATATGGGAAATTCGCGGCGAATGTCTTGTACGTCAAAAGCCATAGTTTAGACGAGCTCCATCTTGGCAAAGCGCTCGCGCAATTGTGGACGTAGCCACTGCGCCAACGCCTGATTATCCATTTGATCAACCAGTTCGTTAATAAAGCCGAAGCTCAAGAGAACCTGAGCATCGCTGCGACTGATACCGCGTGAGCGCAGGTAGAACATTGCCTCTTCATCGATTTCTGCAATTGTTGCACCGTGTGCACAGCGCACGTCGTCGGCATAAATCTCAAGCTCGGGCTTAGTGTTGATCTGGGCGTTATCAGACATCAGCAAGTTGCGGTTATTCATTTCCGCAAGAATCTTTTGCGCATCGCGATGGATGTGAATGCGGCCGTTAAAAACGGCATTGGCGCGATCGGCAACGATACAGCGCACGTTCTCTTCACTGACTCCATGCGCTTTGGTGTGTTCGATACAGCTGTGCAGATCGAACAGTTCGCGATGGTCCAATAAATAGATCACGTTGAGCTTGGAGTAGGCGTGCTCACCGGCGTGGATAATATCCATATCGACCCGTGAAAGTTGGCTGCCGAAGCCGATTAAGTTGCTGATCAGTTTTGCTTTTTCAGCCAGGTTGAAGTGGCAGCCACCAACGCTGATAGCCTCTTGCGTTTGCAGTGCCAGGCGATAGTGTTCAAGGTGCGCTTGGGTGGCGATGTCGTATTCGGCAAAGCTAGTGTTTAGGCTCAGGGCATCGCCGCTGAATTGCTCGATGATGCAGGCCTTGGCACCGCTGTTGAGCTTAACTAAGACGCGCAAGTGCGCCTGTGATTGACTGCTAAAGTGCTGCACGAGGCGAATAGGTTGATCGATGCTAGCATCTGCCTCGACCTCAATTACACAACCTTGTGTTGCCAGGGTATCGTTAACCAGGCCAAAGAAGTGCTTGTTTGGCTTGATGTTGGCAAATTGTTCGCGTGCCCAGCTTAGTTCTGCACCTTGAGCAAGAGGCTTAATCGTAAGGCCTTCAGGCAGTTGCAGGGTGCTGCACTGTGTTTGCAATTGGCCGTCTACAAAATAGAGGTCCAGACTTTCTAGGCCCTCAATAGATGTCAGTGGCGGGATAGCAGCAGCTTCAACAGCTTCAAACTTGGCACGCTCTACTGTGTTGATGGGCGTATATTTCCAAGCTTCTGTACGCTTGCTCGGCCAAGGTGTTTCACGCAGTAGTGCGAGTGATTGTTGGCGCTTTTCGCTGAGCCAGTCCGACGTCTGTTCGGCTTGACTTATCGTTGAGGCTAACCAGCTCATAAATCCGCCTCACCGGCGTTGCGGTCGTAAGATTCGAGCCAGGTGTAGCCTTGATCTTCAAGCTCGAGTGCCAGTTCAGGCCCTCCGCTCTTGACGATCTTACCCTCGGCTAAAACGTGGACAAAATCGGGTTTGATGTAATCGAGCAAGCGCTGATAGTGGGTGATAACGATAAATGAGCGCTGTGGATCGCGCTGGCTGTTGATGCCGTCGGCGACCACGCGCAATGCATCGATATCGAGACCGGAGTCAGATTCATCCAAAATGCATAGCTTGGGTTCTAACAAAATCATTTGCATGATTTCATTACGCTTTTTCTCACCGCCGGAAAAACCTTCGTTAACGCCGCGCTTTAGGAATGCCAAGGGCAAATTCACTTGCTTGCAAGCCGCTTTGGCGCGTTTTAGGAACTCAGATGAACTCAGCGCTTCCTGGCCGCGCGCTTCACGCTGTGCATCGACTGCCGCTTTTAGGAACTCCATGTTGCTGACACCGGGGATTTCGACGGGGTACTGGAAGGCTAAAAAGAGTCCAGCACCGGCGCGCTCTTCGATTTCAAGATCCAGTAGGTCGTTGCCATCTAAGGTTGCGCTACCTTGCGAGACTTCGTAGCCTTCACGCCCTGAAAGCACATAACTCAGTGTGCTTTTACCGGCGCCGTTAGGGCCCATGATGGCGTGAACTTCACCGGGTTTTATATCCAGCGTGAGTCCGTTAATGATAGTGTTGTCTGCAACAGTTGCGTGTAGGTCTTTAATCTGTAACATCTTTTTGTAATTCCTTAACCGACGGAGCCTTCGAGGCTGATTTCGAGCAGTTTGCCGGCTTCAACAGCAAACTCCATAGGTAACTCTTTAAATACTTCTTTGCAGAAACCGTTGACTATCATCGAGACGGCCTTTTCTGCATCGAGGCCGCGCTGTTGGCACAAAAACATTTGGTCGTCGCTGACTTTGCTGGTTGTCGCTTCGTGTTCAACAATCGCCGATGGGTTACGGCTTTCAACATAGGGGAAGGTGTGCGCACCACATTGATCGCCGATCAGCAGGGAATCACACTGGGTGAAGTTGCGCGCATTTTGCGCCCCTTTGTTCATGCGAACTAAGCCGCGATAGCTGTTGTTACTCTTACCGGCTGAAATGCCTTTTGAGATGATCGTTGAGCGGGTGTTTTTACCCAAGTGGATCATCTTAGTACCGGTGTCTGCCTGCTGTGCAGCACGAGTCAGTGCCACTGAGTAGAATTCGCCGACACTGTTATCGCCCTTGAGTACGCAGCTTGGGTATTTCCAAGTAACAGCTGAACCTGTTTCGACCTGGGTCCATGAGATTTTGGCGCTTTCGTGACAGACGCCGCGCTTGGTGACAAAGTTGTAAATGCCTCCTTTGCCGTTCTCATCACCTGGGTACCAGTTTTGCACCGTAGAGTACTTGATCTCAGCATTGTCCAGTGCCACCAGTTCAACCACCGCTGCGTGTAACTGGTTCTCATCGCGTTGCGGTGCTGTACAGCCCTCGAGATAGCTCACATGGCTACCTTCGTCTGCGATGATCAACGTGCGCTCAAACTGCCCAGTATTTTGTTCGTTAATTCTGAAGTAAGTCGATAACTCCATAGGGCAGCGCGTACCCTTAGGAATATAAACAAATGAGCCATCTGTGAAGACTGCGCAGTTCAATGCGGCGAAAAAGTTGTCTTTTTGACTGACCACAGATCCTAGATACTTCTTAACGAGCTCCGGATGAGATTTGATCGCCTCGGAAATAGGGCAAAAAATTACGCCGCTTTCAGCGAGCTTTTCGCGAAAAGTAGTCACTACGGAAACAGAGTCAAATACTGCATCGACCGCTACCCCAGCTAGCATTTGCTGTTCAATCAGCGGAATGCCGAGCTTTTCGTAGGTGCGCAGTAATTCAGGGTCGACCTCGTCAAGGGACTTTGGCTTTTCGTCCATGCTTTTGGGCGCGGAGTAGTAGGAGATTGCCTGGTAGTCGATTTTTTCGTAGTCGACATGCGCCCACTCTGGTTCGGGCATCTCTTTCCACATGGCAAATGCCTTGAGGCGCCAGTCGAGCATCCACTGTGGCTCGTCCTTCATCTTAGAGATGCGGCGGATGACGTCCTCGTCGAGTCCGGGTTCAAAAGTTTTGGATTCGATATCCGAGACAAATCCGGCTTCGTATTCTCTGGCGAGAGCCTTGTCTATTTGATCGGTCATTACAGTCGCTCGTAAGTTCTATACAGGTTCTAAGTTGGCTCTGACTCTTGCGGTCATTGGCGCACTCGTTAGTAAGCTATTCAATTGGGGGTACTGCTTGACGGGCTGATGTTCAAGTTCTGCACATCGTCCTGACGCATCGCAATAACGGCGATATCTTTTCGTTCAACCAATTGGGCTAAACTGATGTCGCTGAGGAATTGGTGAATTTGCTCGCTTAAATCGCTCCATAAATGGTGCGTAAGGCAGAAGTCGCCCTGGTGACAATCACCTTTACCTTGGCAGTTTGTAGCATCGACAGATTCATTTACAGCATCGATAATCTGCGCGACATTGATCTGCTGCGCAGATCGATTGAGTTGGTAGCCGCCACCGGGGCCGCGAATACTCAGTACCAATTGGTTTTTGCGCAGTTTGGAAAAAAGCTGTTCAAGGTAGGACAGGGAAATACCTTGTCGCTCTGAAATGCACGCCAAACTCGTTGGACCGCTATCCTGGTGGAGAGCTAGATCGAGCATGGCTGTGACAGCGTAGCGACCTTTCGTCGTTAAGCGCATAGTTTATTTCCAAGGTATTAACAAAAAACGTGATTATGGAGAAACCAAGTGTTTTAGTCAAGTATTACTTAAGGCTGTGCTAGATGCTTTGCAAGGCGGTGTAACAGTGGGGTGTATGGCGGTTTTTCGAGAATGGAACGGCAGCCGTTTAGGGCGTCTTTTGTGTGTTTTTTGAGCGCGCGCCATTGTCGAATAAAGCGCGTTGGGAATCAATAGCTGGCGTTGATTTTTATGCTTTATTTGTACTTTCTGCTGTTGCGAAACACTTTGTTGGGGTACTTGCTGCGCCCATAGGAGCCATTGTAGCGCGAGAGCGCTTTTTCCATGTCCCCGCGCTCGCGCTTGAGGTAGTGTTTGAGGATGGCAGTGCCGTAGCGAATATTGGTTTCGATGTTCATTAGGTTATCCTCAGGCGTACCTATCTCGCGCTTCCAGAAGGGCATGATTTGCATGACGCCTTGAGCACCGGCAGAGGAGAGGGCAAAGCTTTTGAAGTGGCTCTCAGTTTCAATCAAGCCCAGCACAATATCGATTGGCAGCTGGTGAATACTGGCTTGTGCATGAACGGCTTTGAGAATGACGAGACGCTCCATTTTGTCCTTCACAAAGGGGGCGATGCGTGTCGACATATCGACTAGCCACACTTCTGCATCGAACCTGTCTTCAAAGCTCGAGGCTTGTGCGATAGCGCTTTTTAGCGCGGCGCGTTGCTCGGGAGTGATGTCGGTGAGTAACTGGGCCTGCACACTGCTGCATAGGAGCAGTGCGAGGCCCAGGCCTCGCAGAGCGATCAAGGATTAGCCTTTAATTTTATCTAGCAGTAGCTGTAGGCAGTCGGCGCTGGCAATATCCTGTTTGTCAGTATCAGTGCGTCCTTTGTACTCAAAGGTGCCCGCCTTAATGCCGCGATCTGAGATGACCACGCGATGTGGCATGCCCATCAATTCCATATCGGCAAATTTAACCCCGGGACGCTCTTTGCGATCGTCTAGGAAGACATCGATGCCTTGCGACTTGAGCTGCTGGTACAAGGCATCGGTGGTTGCTCTAACCTCTTCAGACTTGTCGTAGTTCAGTGGCACTAATGCAACATCGAAAGGGGCGATGTTTTTCGGCCAGATAATGCCGTTTTCATCGTGGTTTTGCTCGATGGCTGAGGCGACCACACGGGATACCCCAATGCCGTAGCAACCCATGTGCATGTGAACGGCTTTGCCATTTTCATCGAGTACGCTGGCGTTCATCGCCTGTGAGTATTTGAGGCCTAGCTGGAAGACGTGGCCAACTTCAATGCCGCGTTTGATTGCCAATGTGCCCTTGCCGCAAGGGCTTGGGTCACCTTCTTGAACGTTGCGTAAATCAGCGACTTCTGGCAGCGGTAGATCACGTTCCCAGTTGATGCCAAAGTAGTGCTTGTCATCGATGTTAGCGCCTGCACCAAAATCTGACATTTGGGCAACGCTGCGGTCGACGACAATTGGCATATCTAGGTTGATAGGGCCGAGTGAGCCTGCACCGGCACCGATGCTGGCGCGCAGTTGCTCTTCAGTGGCAAACGTCAAGGGAGCTTTGACCTGCGCCAGCTTTTCAGCTTTGATTTCGTTAAGCTCGTGATCGCCGCGCACCAGTAGGGCAACTAATTCGGCATCGCTTTCTTCGCTGGCCTCGACAATCAATGTTTTTATGGTTTTCTCAATGGCGATGCCGTGCTTTTCGACCAGTGCAGCAATCGTTTTAGTGTCGGGGGTGTCTGTTAAGACAAGTGCTTTAGTGGCTGCTTCACGCGGTGCAGTGGGTGCAAGAGCTTCAGCTGACTCAACATTGGCGGCGTAATCGCTCTCGTTGGAAAAGGCGATGTCATCTTCCCCTGAAGAGGCGAGGACGTGGAACTCGTGTGAGCCTGTACCGCCAATAGAGCCGTTATCTGCAATAACAGGTCGGTAGTCTACACCTATGCGATCGAAGATCTGGACGTAGGCATCAAACATGTTTTGATACGTCTCTTTTAAGCTCTCTTCTCCCACGTGGAAGGAGTAGGCATCTTTCATAATGAACTCGCGCGAGCGCATTACACCAAAACGCGGCCGAATTTCATCGCGGAACTTAGTTTGGATTTGGTAGAAGTTGACGGGAAGTTGCTTGTAGCTGCGCACTTCTTTTTTAACGATGTCGGTGATGACTTCTTCGTGAGTAGGGCCAACGCAGAATTCACGCCCGTGCCTGTCATGCAGGCGCAGCAGTTCAGGTCCGTATTCGACCCAGCGCCCTGATTCCTGCCATAGCTCTGCCGGTTGCACGGCGGGCATCAGTACCTCTTGTGCGCCTGCGTTGTCCATTTCCTGGCGGACAATTGCCTCAACTTTGCGCAGCGTGCGCAGACCCAGTGGCAGCCAAGAATAGAGGCCGGATGCCTCTTTGCGAATCATGCCCGCGCGAAGCATCAGCTGATGGCTGATGACTTCTGCGTCTGACGGGGTTTCTTTTAATGTGGCGATCAGGAATTTACTGGCGCGCATAGTTACAAAGCCTTTACAGTGCGGATGCCAAGAACACGGCATCATTTGAATTAAATGTAGCCGGATATTCTAGGGTTCAATGCTCAATTGAACAAGGCCCTGTTTTATTTTTGATGTGCTTATTGTGGATTGAGTGCTGTGTCGCGGTGTGGTTTGTGCGCACGACCTGTCTTTGGGTGCGGTGTGAGTCAAGAATATTGCAATGAGCTCAATTTATGATTGTTCGGTGCTATGGGAGTTTTGCTATAATAGATGTGTTGTTTAATAGCGCATATCGCAGGCGAGTTTTGCCTTAGCGCGGCGCGAGGAGAGTCAATATGAGTCAAGAAAATTTCCACCCCAAGTTTGTTGAAGCAATGCGTGTGCTAACTAAATTATCAGAAGAAGATAGATTGTCAGAGGAAAACAAGGAGCTGTTTGAACAGGCGATGAACTATGCACCTTTAGATATTCAGCCACAGCTTATAGCGATACGTAAGAAGTACGATGAAATGCACTAGTATTGAGGTATAAAAAAAGGCAGAAATATCTGCCTTTTTTTATGCGTTGAACCCAGGCGAGTGCCTAGCGAGCGCGGTACACAATGCGCGCTTTGTTCAGATCGTAAGGTGTTAGTTCAACCTTGACCTTGTCGCCAGTCAAAATGCGGATGTAGTTTTTGCGCATTTTACCTGAGATGTGA
>JBMZCU010000146.1:0-8035 GCA_049613705.1 Pseudomonadales bacterium
CAATGGTGGTACATCCTGTACCACATCCGTCATCTAAATAGGTGCCGGGTTAATAGGCCGTCGCAACCCACTTTTTTTCCTTTCCTTTTTCGCTTTTACCCGGCACAGCTACAACTGCGCGCCGGGTGTTTTCGCTGTCAGGGTTATTGAAAGTACTGGCCGGGCGTTTTGCCGAGCGCTTTTTTGAACATGCTGATAAAGGCGCTCTGACTCTGATAGCCCAAATCTTGCGCGATATTGGCGACGGCGTCGCCCTGGGCGATGCGCGTCAGCGCCGCGAGCAGCTTGGCTTGTTGGCGCCACTGGCTGTAAGTCATCGCCGTCTCGCGGTTGAATTTGCGCGCCAGGGTACGGCTGCTGATCCCCAGTTCGCGCTCCCAGAAGGGCATGGCGTACTGTCTGTGCGGTGCGGCGAGGATGCGCCGCGCGATATCCAGCAGTGCGGGGCTCGAGGGCATGGGAAGGTGCAGCGGCGCCTCGTCACAGCTGTGCAGCTGATCTAAAAACACGTCGACTAACCGCCCCTCGGCGCCCTCTTCGTCGTAGAGCAGCGGCAGCTGTGAGAGCGCAATGATCAGCTCACGCAGCAGCGGGGAGACGTTGATGACCTGGCAGTGCTGGGGCAAGTGCTGCGCCGCGTCGGGGGCTATATAGACATTGCGCATCTCCACGGCGTGAATGACGCGGATTTGGTGTTCGACGAAGGGCGGTAGCCACACGGCGCGCTGGGTCGGCACTATCCAAGTGCTGGCATCGCGCGTCTTTGCTTCGACTAAGCCCTCGGTGAGGAACAGCAGTTGGCCGCGCGCGTGGGCGTGCATCGGCACCAACTGACTGCTGTTGCAGCGCGTGGTGCGCATGATAATGCGCCGGTCGGGCTCGGCATCCGGTGCCAGCGGTTTGCCCTCGACGCTCGTCCAGTGATCGCGGATGTGCACAGATTTTGTCTTATTCTCGCTATTTTTTGTCATCTTGATCTGTATACGCCATTTTCGCGCTGACTTAAAGTGTCTGTGTAATATTGAGGAGGGGATATGACTAAGGTTGTATTACAAGGGCACATCACAGTGCCCGAGGACAAGCTCGCAGAGGTAGAGCGCGCGCTGGTGGAGCACATTGCGCTGACGCGCCAGGAGCCCGGCTGCCTAGTGTTCGAGGTCGAGCACAGCATCGCGCAGCGCGGTAAGTTTGAGGTCTACGAGGAGTTCGTCGATGCGGCCGCCTTCGCCGCGCATCAGCGCCGCGTCGCCAGCTCGCCCTGGGGAGAGCTGACGGCGGGTATGGCGCGTGAGTACAGTGTGACGGGCTTGGAGGAAGATGATGCAGCGGTTTAAACAGCCTGAGTGCCTGCTCTATCTGATGGCGGCGGGCGTACCTATCGCCTTTGGGGTGTGGCAGGCGCTGCTCAATAATTTCACGATACAGAGCGCGGCATTTACCGGTGTCGAGATAGGTATCTTGCAGTCGCTACGCGAAGTGCCAGGCTTTCTCGCCTTCACTGTGATCTTTGTGCTGCTGTTGATGCGCGAGCAGACGCTGGCGATTGTCTCGCTCTGTATTATGGGACTGGGCACCGCGCTGACCGGCTTTTTCCCGAGCGAAGTGGGGCTTTACTGCACCACAGTATTGATGTCGATTGGCTTTCACTACTATGAGACGGTGAATCAGTCGCTCTCGCTGCAGATGTTCAAACGCGAGGAGGCTCCTGTGCGTATGGGGCGCATGGTGGCGATCGGCTCGGCGGCAAGTTTGGTTGCCTACGGTGGTGTCTGGCTGTTGCTTAAAGTGCTCAACTTGCCGATGGAGGCGATCTACTTGATCGGTGGCTCGGCGACGGTCGCCATCGGTATTTTTTGCTGGTTGTTCTTCCCGCGCTTTGAGCAGAAAGTCGAGCAGCACAAGACGCTTATCCTGCGCAAGCGCTACTGGCTCTATTACGCGCTGACCTTTATGGGGGGCGCACGGCGTCAGATCTTTGTGGTGTTCTCAGGCTTTTTAATGGTCGAGAAGTTCGGCTTTGCCGCCGAGGAAGTGGCGCTGATGTTTCTAGCCAACGGGCTGCTCAACATTTACTTCGCACCTAAGATTGGCCTGATGATCAAACACTGGGGTGAGCGCCGCACACTGACGATAGAGTACATAGGTTTGATCGTTGTCTTCAGCTGTTATGCCGTGGTGAGCAGCGCTTGGGTGGCTGTGGTGCTCTACATTGTCGATCACCTGTTTTTCTCGATGGCCATCGCGCAGAAAACCTACTTTCAGAAAATTGCCGACCCTAAAGACATCGCGCAGACTGCGGGTGTGGCTTTCTCAATCAACCACGTCGCTGCCATTGTTCTGCCTGCGCTCTACGGCTTGCTGTGGATAGCCTCTCCCGCTTGGGTCTTTTTCACCGGCGCCATGATGGCGGCGGTTTCACTCGTGCTGGCGCTCTTAGTGCCAGACGATCCCGGGCCTGGCAACGAGGTGCAGCTTGGCGCGGCGGCCAAGCACTTCAGTACCGGCTACACAGGCGCTAGCTGAGGCGGGCGTCGAGTAGCTCAAATACGCCGGGGTTCGCGGCGAGGGTACGGTTGCCCTGCGCGAGGGCGTCAGCGGTGAGGAAGTGGCAGCACTCGGCACCGGCTTCTGCAGCAATGATTAGGCCTGCGCAGGCATCCCAGCTGTTGAGGTGGGCTTCGTAGTAGCCGTCTACCTCGCCGCGGGCGATATGTGCCAGGCTCAGTGCCGCTGAGCCCAGGCGTCGGTAATCCATATCTAGCTGCTGCAAGGTTTCTAAATCGTTCAGGTAGGCGCTGAATGAGGCGCGGTTCGAACGGCCCAGCGCCAAGATGGCGCGGGTGGGCTCTACCTTAGATAGAGCGGGAAGGGGCTCGCCATTGAGTTCGCTGCCACCGCCAACATAGGCGCTGTAGAGTTCATCCCGGTCCGGGGCATAAATGCAACCCAGTAGGATTTGATCATCCCTGACAAAGGCGATGGAGATGCACCAGTAGTCCATGCCTTTCAAGAAATTGGTGGTGCCATCGATAGGATCGATAACCCAGGTGCCCTGCGCGCTCGGCTGTGGCGGATGCTCTTCACCGAAAATGCCCTCACCGGGAAAGCTTTCGAGAAGCGCTTCACTGATAAAGCGCTCGACCTCCGTATCGGCCTGGGTGACAAAGTCCTGAATGCCCTTGTCGGCGATTTCTAGTCCCTGATCGCGCCGTTGCTGTGCGATGGCGCCAGCGGCGACGGCAATTTCCTTGGCGCTTTGGCAGCGCTGTGCCAACTCAGCTGTCATCGTGTTTAGCTCCCTCTGTTTTTTACACTGTTTCGATGAACCAGTTCGACGGCAATGTCTTGCACGACTTGCGGGCGATGCGTGCTTTTAGCGCGCTGCTGTAGCAGGCTCAGTGCCTCGCTCGCCACTTTTTCTGCATTCTGGCGCACGGTAGTCAATTGATAGCTCTCGAAGTTGGCCACTGGGATGTCGTCAAAGCCGATGATGCAGAAATCATCGGGGGCCTGCAGACCGTACGCCTGGCGGGCGCCGTCGATAAAGCCACAGGCGAGCAGGTCGTTGGCGCAGAAGATGCCGTCGTACTTAGCACCCTCGGCAAATACCCGGCGCGCCGCCTTGGCGCCGCCCTCGTATCTAGGGTACTCGGCCACTATCTGTTCAAAGCTGACGCGGCTGTCGATAATGTCCTGTGCGATCGCTTTGATGAAGGCGGCACCGCGTGCAGAGGACGAATAGGTGTCGTTCTCCACGTTGAGATACGCTAGGCGCTTGCAGTTGTTGTTGACCAGGCACTGGGCCGCCATTTGAGCGCCCTGTGAGTTATCTGATTTGACCACATCGGCGTTGTCTAGATCGGTCTCCCGGTTGATCACGACAACGGGGATTTCCTTGCGAACGCACTCCTTGGCGAACTCAGCAGGTGGGCGTCCAGAGGTCACAATCACCCCGGAGACGCGAAACTGGATAAACTTTTGCAGCGTCTGTTCGAGGTCTTTGGCACTGTCGACCTCTGTGACTAAAGCTTGAAAGCCCGCCAGCTGGATTTGTCTGACTAAGTGTTCGAGCAGTAGGCTGCGAAAAGGGTCGCGGATTGTTGTTGTCACTAGACCGACCAAATCACTGCGCTGGCGGTTGAGGCTCTGGGCGAGAATATTAACTTGATAGCCCAGTGTTTGCGCCGCGGCCAGTACTTTTTTGCGGGTTTGCTCCGCGACGCTGCCATTGTTGGAAAACGTGCGCGATACGGCCGCTCTAGATACACCTGCCAAGTCTGCGACATCTTGCGCTGTTACGTTTTTTGCCTTCACAGTTCTACTCGTTTTGTTGCAATTAAAGTGCACAGTATATTGCATTGAACACGTGTACATTATGTTTTAGCCTTCACAAAGCTGCAACAAAAAATCTGTAAACTTAGCGCGTAGTAATTCAAGATAAAATTAAATTGCTGAAAAATATAAGATTTATAATCTATAGATTACATGTAAAACGCTGTTTTCAGATGTTTTCAATTATCTAAGGTAAAAAATACTGTTGACGAATAGAATGCACACGTGTTCATATGATGCTCGAGCTGTACTGCAGTGGCAGTGCGAATGGTGTGCCTAGTTTTAACAGCTGATGGAGGCTGGAAATGATAAAAGCGATAAATAAACTACAGGTTCTAAAAAAATCCCTCACGGCGTCCTCGCTGGCGCTGGCAGTGCTCAGCACGTCGGTGGCGGCGCAAGATCTGGTGATCGCCGCGCGCGATGGTATCTACGGCAAAGCGCTTGAACAGAGCGTGAGCAAGTTCAATGAGAGCAACCCAGATGTCAAAGTAGAGCTGCTTAAACTGCCGTACGCCAACCTCTATGAGAAACTGGTGATCTCACTCAACGACAGCGCCAACTCTTACGACCTCGTATTGATCGACGACACTTGGGCCACTGAATTCATGCAAAATGGCTGGCTGCAAGAGTTGAAAGACGTCGACGCAGACTTTGTGCCCGCAGCGCTCAATATCTCTAAGTATCCTATCGATAGCGGTAAGCTCTACTCCGTGCCCTTTGTCGGCAACGTTGAGATGATGGCTTATCGCAGCGACTTATTTAAAAAGTACGGCTTTGACGGTGTCGGCAGCTGGAGCGAAGCGATTAAGGCTGCGACCGTGATCAATGAGAAGGAACCCGGTGTCTCCGGTGTTGTGTTCCGCGGCGCCAAAGGCAATCCAATTGTGACGGGCTTCCTGCCAATCTTCTGGGCTAACGGCGGTAAAATTGTCGATGCCGACGGCAAAGTAACTCTCAACTCTGAGGCGGGCTACAAGGCGTTGGACCAATTCCTAAGCCTCAAGCCACTCGCCCCTAAAGGTGTAGAAGTCTACAACTCGACCGAAGTGCGCGATGCGATTCAACAGGGCACAGCGGCGATGGCAATTGAAGTGTGGCCATCTTGGGTGCCTTCCATGGATGACCCAGCTAAATCTAAAGTGGTTGGCAAAATGACGATAAGTGCAGCCCCGGGCGAGGTGGAAGGTCCTTCGCCTATGCTGGGAATCTGGCAGCTAGGTATCGCCAATGGCGCCAAGAACGCCGCTACCGCGCGCAAGTTTATGGACTTTATTACCTCGCAGCAGAGCCAGAAATCACTGGCACTGGACCTTGGATTGCCGCCGACGCGCAGTTCAGTTTACACAGACGCCGATGTTGTCGCTAAGTACCGCTGGTACCCCGCGCAATTAAAAGCGCTGGAGAACGGCAAGCCGCGTCCACGCATCAAGAAGTGGAAGCAGGTTGAAACGGTACTAGGTGATTATCTGCAGCTGGCGCTGGTCGGTCAAATGCCTGCCAAGCAAGCGCTAGACCTTGCAGCAAAAGACATCAAGCGCGCCCTGCGCAAAAAGTAAGAACGCTCGATTTTGGGGTCATGCCCCGACAGCGAGGACGGGGTCCTGAATCTAGTGAGTGCATTCTCCACTCGCTAGATCCCCTCCTCGCGGCTTTTCTTTAAGACCCTCGGCCGGGGTGTCCCGGCTGAGAAGTAGAGACCGCGCCTCATGATTTTCTCAAGTAAAAAGCATCTGCTGACGCTGCTGTTGCCAGCGCTTGCGGTGCTGATTATCTTTGCCATATACCCTGTTATCCAAGTGACGATCTACTCCTTTATGGAAGTGGATTTTCACGCGGGTGAGAGCGAATTCGTCGGCCTGCAAAACTACCGTGACTTGCTGGATGACTGGTTTTTTGTCACCAGCGTTGGCAACACCGTTAAGTTTTCGCTGATCGCCTCCATCGCACAGGTTGCACTGGGCCTACTGTTGGCCATTTTGTTTAACCGCAGCTTTCCCGGCAAGCGCTTCGCGCTGCCGATCGTTATCTACCCTATGATGCTCTCGACCCTCGTTTGCTCGGCGATCTGGCGCTCTTGGTATCACTACGACTTCGGCATGCTCAACTACTGGCTTACCAGCGTGGGGCTGAGCCCTGTGGAGTGGCTGTTCGATCCCTCGCTGGCACTTTACTCGGTGATCTTGGTGGATATCTGGCAGTGGACACCGATGACCTTTCTCATCGTGTTGGCTGGCCTGCAATCTATCCCCAAGGACATCAGCGAAGCGGCGCGCAGCGATGGTGCCAACGAGTGGCAAGTACTGTGGCATATCACGCTACCTATGATCAAAGGGCACATCTTGTTGGCTCTGCTGCTGCGCACTTTAGATACCTTTAAGTTGTTCGACAAAGTTTACGCGCTGACCGGCGGTGGGCCGGGCAATGCGACTGAGACCATGTCAGTGTTTGTCTACCGCAACGGTTTTAAGTTTTTTGAGATAGGTCTGGCCTCAGCGGCCTCGGTGTTCATGCTGGTGATCGCCTGTGCGCTCAGCATTCTCTACGCCTCTAAGATACTGGGAGAGCAGAAAAAATGAGTCTAGCTAACACGACACCTGCGCGTGCGGGCTTCCCCATTTGGCGCACAGCGCGCCGGGTAATGTTCTTCGCTGCGCTGTTCGCGTGCCTCGCGTTTTTTATTACCCCCGTGCTCTGGATGGTGGCGACGGCGTTTAAAGAGCCGGGCGAATATGTTTCGGCAACCCCGAGCTTCTTCCCTAGTACCCTGACACTGCAGCACTTTACCAGTTTGTTAGAGGATGGTTTTTTGCTGCGTTTAGGTAACACGCTGACCGTTGCTTTTGCCGCCACCGCAGCGTCAATTTTGCTTGGTTTTTGCGCAGCCTATGCGCTGGTGCGCTATCGCTTCCCAGCACGCCTAGACATCGCGTTCTTGCTGCTGGTTCTGATCGTCAAGTTGATGCCGCCGATTGTGGTGGCCATTCCGCTTTACAGTTTGTTGAAAGACTTAGGGTTACTCGACTCGCTCTTGGGTCTAGCGCTGGTCTATCAGCTCTACACCCTGCCTTTTTGCATCTGGATGCTATTGGGCTTTGTGCGCGATGTGCCTCTCGAGATTGAAGAGGCTGCGGCACTGGATAATGCCAACTTGATGCAGCGCTTGTGGTATATCGTGCTACCGCTTTGTAAACCGGGGCTTGTGGCGACGAGTATCTTCACCCTGATTTTGTGCTGGAACGAGTTTCCCTTCGCGCTCTTGTTCCTGCAAAAGCCGAGCACCTTCACATTGCCGCTCTACATCTCGAACTTCATCACGGAAAACGAGACCTTTTGGGGCGAGCTGATGGGGATAGGGCTGTTGTCTTCTATACCCGTGTTGCTCTTTGCCGGCTTTATACAAAAACACCTGATTCGCGGCTTTTCGATGGGCTTGAAATAGCACCGCAATGAACTTTAGAGGATAGAAAATGAGTGGATTAAAACTCAGTGGTGTAAAGAAATCCTACGGCGCCACGCAAATCATTAAAGGGGTTGATCTGGACATCAAAGACGGCGAGTTCGTGGTCTTTGTCGGGCCATCCGGTTGTGGTAAATCGACCCTGTTGCGCACTATTGCGGGCTTAGAAGATGTCAGTGATGGTCTGTTGGAAATTGGCGGGCGCACCGTTAACAATGTTGATGCTGCCAAACGCGGTATCGC
>JBMZCU010000147.1:0-7991 GCA_049613705.1 Pseudomonadales bacterium
AGGCGGTATGGGAAATATCATGAAGCAAGCGCAAAAGATGCAAGAAGACATGCAGAAAGCGCAGGAAGAGGTGGCGCGCCACGAGGTGACCGGTGAGGCGGGTGCTGGGCTTGTCACGCTGGTGATGAATGGTCGCCACGATGTTAAGCGCGTCGATATCGATGACAGCCTGATGGGTGAAGACAAAGAGATTCTTGAGGATTTACTGGCCGCTGCGGTCAATGATGCCGTGCGTAAAGTTGAGGCACACTCGAAAGAGCAAATGGGTAAAATCGCCGGCGGCATGGGCTTGCCACCTGGCTTTCAGATGCCGTTTTAACAATGGCTATCAGTCCTTTAATACAGCAGCTGATTAACGCATTGCGCTGCCTGCCAGGCGTAGGTCCTAAGTCGGCGCAGCGCATGGCCTTCCACTTGCTTGAGCGCGAGCACAGTGCGGCACTTAACTTGGCGGAGGTGCTTGAGCGCGCGGTTCATCAACTTGGACGCTGCGATAGTTGTGCGACCTTAAGTGAGACACCGCGCTGCCTGTTGTGTAGTGACACTACGCGTAACACAGGCTTACTGTGTGTCGTCGAAACGCCTATGGATGTCTTGGCGATAGAGCAAACCGGTGGCTTCAATGGTCAGTATTTTGTGCTTGGTGGCCACTTATCGCCCCTAGATGGTATAGGCCCAGACGACCTTGGGTTAGATAAGTTGTTTGAGCGCGTAGAGGCCGGAGAAGTAGAGGAGCTGATTTTGGCGACCAACCCCACAGTAGAGGGGGAAGCTACCGCGCACTTTATCAGTGACCAGCTCTCAAACCACACAGTACAAGTCTCGCGTATTGCCCACGGCGTTCCTGTCGGGGGTGAGCTTGAATACGTCGATGGCGGTACGTTGGCACATGCCCTGGCAGGGCGACGACAAATATAACCAAATAGAGTGAGGAAGTAGTGGTAACACTTGCGGATTATGATGCTCAAGCGCTCGAGCGCAGTGCCAGTGCACCTGTGATGGTGGCGACAAACGAGATGTTGCGCCAGTGCTGTGAGCACTGGATGACGCTGCCGCTTATCAGTGTCGACACCGAGTTTCAGCGCGTTGATACCTTTTACCCGATTGCGGGCTTGCTGCAAATTGCGGATGAACAGCGTTGCTATCTCATAGACCCTTTAGCGATCGATGATTTTGCGCCGCTGGCTGCGCTCTTTAGCTGTGAATCTGTGGTGAAGGTGCTGCATGCGGCGAGCGAGGATCTCGAGGTGTTTAGCCGCTTGCTCGGCGTACTGCCGCGGCCTATGTACGATACCCAAGTCGCGGCGGCTTTTATTGGCTGGGGCTTTAGTATGGGGTTGCAGCGCATGCTGGACACGGTGTTGGATGTTCAGATTGGCAAGGCGGAAACCAACTCTAACTGGCTGCAGCGCCCGCTCAGTAAAAAGCAGGAGCATTATGCGGCACTGGATGTGGCGTATCTGGCAGAAATTTATCGCCGTCAGAGGGCGCAACTTGAATCGCTCGGGCGTCTGGCGTGGTTTGAAGAGGATAGCCTGCGTGTGATCGAGCACTATGTTGCCACCGATTACGATGATGGCTTGTACTATCTGCGCTTTAGCCAAATGTCTCATTTAAGTGGCAAGAAATTGTGGGCGCTTAAAACGCTGACAAACTGGCGAGAGCGCGAGAGTCGCGAGCGCGACGTGCCACGCAATAAAGTACTGCGCAACCAGAGCTTACTCTCAATCATCAATCGTTGGCCATCTTCTACAGGGCAGCTCAGTGCGTGTGAAGAGGTGCGGGGTAAAACGTTGCGTCAAGACGGTGAAGTGATTCTCTCTGTGTTAAAATCAGCACCGCAGCAATGTGAACTCGAGCCTGGCATTCTCGCAATCGAAAAGCCCTTAGATCCGGTGTGGAACAAGCGGTTAAAGAAACTCAAGCAGATTGCACGTCAGTGTGCTGAACGCCTTGAAATGGCGCCTGAGATCCTGCTGCGTAAAAAAGATCTAGAAGCGTTGGTGCGAAACTTTGAAAGTGGCACTGAGCCGCTTTTGCCCGAAGGGTTGCAAGGCTGGCGTGAAGCGCTGTTTGGCGAGCAGTTGCTGGCACAGCTGGCGCTTTATCGCAGTGCGTAAACGCGACAGGGGTTAGCAGAAGGTGTTTGCAGGGTATGCATATGTTTGATAGGCGCCTGGATGGCAAGTATTAATTTGAGTGGGCAATTTGGCTGTCGACTCACAACTGAATAAACGAATACGATGAAAATTATCTCTATCTTCAAGAGTTCCAAGAAAGACGAAATGTACCTCTACGTCGAGAAGGCAAAGCAGTTAAGCGAGGTGCCCGATGCGCTGATGAAGCTTTTTGGCACTGCACTGCATGTTATGGATATGCCATTAAAGGAAGGGCGTGAGCTGGCGCGTGTCGATACAGCTCAAGTACTCAAAGATATCGATGAAAAGGGATTCTTTTTGCAGATGCCCCCACCTAAAGATGATTACATGTTAGACCTACACAGCGATCGCCCAGAGACAGGGGTGCGCTAAGTGGTTGCACAAGAAGTCTTTTGGCGGCGTAAAACACTGGCGCAAATGACGCCAGCGGAGTGGGAGTCTCTGTGCGATGGGTGTGCGCTGTGCTGCTTACAAAAGGTTGAGGATGACGAGACCGAGGAGGTTTTTTACACCTCGGTGGTCTGTCATCTGCTGGATCAGAAAAACTGCCACTGCACTAAGTATTACGAGCGTACGGTGCTAGTGCCTAATTGCGTGAAATTGCGCCCGCAAGATGTGGATGAGTTTCACTGGCTGCCGCCGAGCTGTAGTTACCGCCTGATTAATGAAGGCAAGGAGCTACCGGATTGGCATCCGCTGGTTACAGGTGATGCTTCAAGTGTTATTGCGGCCAATGCCTCAGTACTGAGTGTCTTCGAAGTAACTGACAAAGATATTAGCGACGAGCAGTTGATTGACTACGTGTTGATAGATTAGTCGCGTGTGAGCAAATGTCTTTTTGCAGGCGTAGTACGCTTGCTGAATCATTAAACCTCTCTGGCATATAGTGTGCCGCCTTCCTGTGGAAATTTCATGTTATACAACGCGATGGGGCTGCTCAGTTCCGCCATGTTTCTCGGCTGCCTGTTTGGGCTAGTACGACAGTTTCGCTTAGTTGGTCAACGTAAATTGAGCAGTGATGAGCCTGGGTATGCCACTCAATCACTGTCAGTTAATAGTTTCTTTTCAAGCTTCGTGGCTTTTTACGCATTTTTTCTCTACTCGATCATGTTGGCTGAGGTGGATTATTACCTCTTTGTAACACGTCTACTCGCGGCATCTATGACGCTGTTGATTCTCTACCAGATTTACAGTGACAGGGCCTCTCTGAGTCAGCGTTTACCCTTTTTATCTGGGTTGGGGTTGATGGTGCTGGCTTTAGGGACGCTCGGTGTCAGAGAGGAGTTACTTTTGACCGGGCGCACAGTCGCAACAGCCTTGGCCGTTGGTGCTACTTTTGTAATGCTACAAGGCGGGATTCAACAGATCCGTAAAATTGCAAAGGCGCAGACCACAGGGGCGTTATCGCTTTCTATGAATGCGATTTTCATGGCCAAAGATGTGGCAAATATGGGTTTTGGTGCTGTGCTTGGGTTTGCAGATGGCTGGCCGCTTTTGCTCATTGGTGGTGTCAGCGCAACAATCAAAGCGGTGATTATCGGGCAGTTTTATCACTATCGCGCCAATCGCTAGGGCGCTGTAGCGCTGCTAAGCCTGTCAAATAATGGGTTTTAGGTGTGGGCGTAAACGTAAAAGGTAGGTTTTTCATGACATTATCTTCGCAACTTTCATTTATTTTAGAGCTGGATAAGCTTAAGGCTGTGCAGCGCAAGGCGCGGGTTCGCGCCGACGCTAATCGCTATGAAAACAGTGCAGAGCACAGTTGGCACATCGCCATGGCGGCGCATGTGCTTCGCGAGTACGCCGAAGGGGATGTCGATATTAATCGAGTAGTCTCCATGTTGTTACTGCACGATATCGTTGAAATTGATGCAGGCGATACCTTTGCCTTTGCAGAGCCTGAACGCCTGGATGCGCAGCACGCACAAGAGCTTGCAGCGGCCGAGCGTTTATTTGGATTGTTGCCGGCTGCTCAAGGGCAGGCGTATCTTGCCCTGTGGTTGGAGTTTGAGGCGGCGCAATCTGTCGATGCTTGCTTTGCCAAGGCAATGGATAGAATTTTGCCACTGATTCAAAACATGCAAAATGACGGTGGCAGTTGGGCGCAGCACAGTGTGGCTAAGTCACAAGTACTTGCGCGCAATCGCTTCTTGGCGAGCTCTGCACCCGCGCTCTGGGAGTATGCCTGTGCGCAAATAGAGCTGGCCTGCGAAAGAGGTTGGCTAGAGGATAGGTAAAGTAAATTGCACAGATTCTTGTGCGCTTTACCCGCAGCAAGGGCGTTGCAAGGCCCTGTTGAGCTTAATTTATCTGCTGTTAGCTGCGATGCGCAGCCTTCCAGGTTCCTGAAGTCTGAATGCCCCGGGGGAGGGGTGCTATTTACGGGCAGTTGCCACTTGAAATACTCCGTTTGTTACCCTGATTTTTGGGATTTTAGTGCGCTCTCCCTCGTAAAATGTGTGTGCCATGCACGGTTTGGTTGTGTTTGTATTATCGCTAAATAATGATGCTTAAAAGCGACAATGTGCGTAGATTTATATGTCGTGTGTGCGACAAGAAAATGCCTGCGATCACGCGTATGTGCATGCTCAAATAACAAATTTGGTGGTTAAATTACACCCTATTTTGCCCGCTAAGCCCTTGGTGGCCCTCAAAATTACGTTTTTTTTATGCTTTTTGCGCTCTTTGCGCCAAGACTTCTAGGATAGAGCGCCTATGCTCATGTATAATCGACAAGTTTTTTGGTGGGATATCCTGTTGTCGTACAAATAATAAGCACAATGCTGGTCGCCTTTTTAATGGGGCGATTGCGGGCGACGACGTATCTTAAAATTTTTAATCTATTGTGGGTGAGGTGTATGATCAAGATCAATAAAGGTCTAGATCTGCCGATTGTGGGTACAGTAGCGCAGGAAATAACTGCCGCGCCTGCTGTGCGCTCGGTCGCCGTGAGTGGCCCTGATTACGTCGGTTGTAAACCGACGATGGCCGTCAAGGTAGGTGATCGGGTTAAACTCGGTCAAGTGATCTTTTCTGACAAGAAAACTAATGGTGTACATATCACAGCGCCAGCTGGTGGTACTGTAAGTGAAATTAACCGCGGAGATAAGCGCGCGCTGCTCTCTGTCGTGATCGAGATCGATCAGGACGAGGAAGCCGTCGAATTTACCGCACATTCGCGTGAGCAACTCGCCACGCTGAGTGCCGAGCAAGTTGCTGAGCAACTACAAGCTTCTGGTGTGTGGAGCGCGTTGCGCACACGACCTTTTAGCAAGGTACCCGCCAGTGATACATCAGCCGTTGCGCTGTTCGTTACTGCAATTGATACCAATCCGCTCGCCGCAGATCCTGCTAAAATCATCGCCGCCGATGCACAGGCTTTCAGCGATGGTTTGACGGTCCTGTCTAAACTGACGCCTAAGACTTACTTGTGTAAGCAGGCCGGCAGTGATGTGCCTAGCGCCGATGGCGTTCAGGTAGAGGAGTTCTCAGGTGTTCACCCAGCGGGTAACGTCGGTACTCATATCCACTTTTTAGCACCAGTGGCTCGTGACAGAGTGGTTTGGACAGTCGGTTATCAAGACGTTATTGCAATCGGTAAGCTCTTTGTTGAAGGCAAAGTGTCGGTTGATCGCGTTGTCAGCATTGCAGGTCCTGTTGTCGATAAGCCTGCTCTTGTACGCACGCGTCAGGGCGCTGATCTAGCAGTGATTCTCGAAGGCGTTGCCTCAGCGCAAGGCAACCGTGTTATTTCTGGTTCTGTCTGGAATGGCCGCGCTGCAGCCGGAGCACTCAACTATTTGAGCCGCTACGCTAACCAAGTCACTGTGTTAGAGCAGGGTGACAAGCGTGAGTTCATGGGATGGGCAGTACCTGGAAGCAAACGCTTCTCTGTACTTAATGTCTTCACTTCAGCACTTGCGGGTGCGAAGAAGTTTGCCTTCTCTACGACGACAAATGGTTCTGAACGCGCCATGGTCCCCGTGGGCCAATTCGAGCGTCTGATGCCAATGGATATTTTGCCAACGCAATTGCTACGTGCAATCGTCACCGGCGATATCGTTGAAGCGATGAACCTAGGTGCTCTAGAACTCGATGAAGAAGATTTGGCACTGTGCACATTTGCCTGCCCTGGCAAATACGAGTACGGCCCCATCCTTCGCGATAATTTAACACGCATCGAGAAAGAGGCTTAAGAGTATGAGTTTGAGAACTATTCTTGACAAAATGGAGCCGCACTTTCACAAGGGCGGTAAATACGAGAATTGGTACGCGCTCTACGAAGCGGTTGATACTATTTTCTACACCCCGGGAGAGGTGACAAAAACCGCATCTCACGTACGTGATGGTTCTGACCTCAAACGTATGATGATTCTGGTTTGGGCCTGTACTTTCCCTGCTGTTTTCTTCGGTATGTACAACCTAGGTCTTCAGGCGAATAACGCTATGGATGCCATGGGTATGACTGAAGCTCCAGGTTGGCGCGGTGCTATCGCTGGCGCTCTGACCAGCTTTGATGCCGGCAGTATCTGGGACAACATTATCTACGGTGCCACTTACTGGCTGCCCATCTACCTGGTCACTTTTGTGGTTGGTGGATTCTGGGAAGTTCTGTTTGCGATGAAGCGCGGGCACGAAGTTAACGAAGGTTTCTTCGTAACCTCTATCCTGTTCTCACTGACGCTACCTCCATCGATTCCTCTGTGGCAAGTTGCCCTAGGTATCAGTTTTGGTGTTGTTGTCGGTAAAGAAGTCTTCGGCGGTACAGGTAAGAACTTCTTGAACCCTGCACTGACAGGTCGTGCTTTCTTGTTCTTCGCCTATCCTGCTCAAATGTCAGGTGATGCGATTTGGACTGCAGTAGACGGCTTCTCAGGCGCGACACCTCTGGGTCTCGCTGCAACAGGTGGCGTTGAGGCGATTATCGCCAACGGCGTAACTTGGATGGATGCTTTTGTCGGCCAAATTCAAGGCTCAGTCGGTGAGGTCTCCACGTTAGCTATCTTGATTGGCGGTGGTGTCTTGGTCGCGATGCGCTTGGCTGCATGGCGTATTGTCGCAGGTGTCTTCTTAGGCATGGTGGCAACGAGTACCTTACTTAACTTGATAGGTTCTGATACAAACCCAATGTTCCAGCTGCCGTTCTACTGGCACCTAGTCTTGGGCGGATTTGCCTTCGGTATGTTCTTCATGGCGACCGATCCGATTTCTGCGTCGATGACCAACATCGGCAAGTGGTACTTCGGTGCCCTGATCGGCATCATGGTGGTATTGATTCGTGTGGTTAACCCTGCCTTCCCAGAAGGTATGATGCTGGCAATCCTGTTTGCCAACTTGTTTGCACCACTGATTGATAACTTTGTAGTACAGGCCAACATTAAGCGGAGGTTACAGCGCAATGTCAGCTAATAACGATACGATTGGTAAAACGGTTGGTGTAACCGTTGCGCTCTGTGTTGTTTGCTCTGTTGTGGTATCTGCAGCAGCGGTACTATTAAAGCCACAGCAAATAACCAACAAAGAGCTTGACCGTCAGTCAAACATTTTGGCGGCGGCGAACATCGATTACCAAGGTAAAGATGTTCAAAAATTGTTCTCTGAAACAATCACAACTAAGTACGTTGAACTCAAGAGCGGCAAGTACGTCGAGAAGCCAGAAGGCTACAAAGACGCTCAGCGCGCTGCGAAAGAGCCTGCACTGTCTACACAGCTTAGCCGTGAAGTCGATGTTGCACAGATCAAGCGTGCGGCAAACGTCATGCCGGTTTACCTGGTAGAACAGGGTAGCGACATTGAAAAAGTCATCCTGCCTGTTCACGGTTACGGCCTGTG
>JBMZCU010000148.1:0-7968 GCA_049613705.1 Pseudomonadales bacterium
CTTTTCACAGCCCTCGGCACAAACGCCATAGAGGTAAAGTGTTCTGTCTGTAATTTTAAACCCGAGATCTTCTGCAATCTGGTTTTGACGCGCAACGAGGTCATTGTCAACGAACTCTTTAACGACGCCGCATTTCACACAGACAATGTGGTCGTGCTCATCGTCGCGCGCAAGTTCAAAGACAGAGTGACCGCCTTCAAAGTGATGGCGAGAGACAATGCCTGCTGTTTCAAACTGAGTGAGTACGCGGTAGACCGTCGCCAGTCCAACATCTTCACCCTGCTCCATCAGCATTTTGTAAATGTCTTCAGCACTAAAATGGTCACCTTCACCGGCTTTTTCCAGGATTTGATAAATTTTCACACGTGGCAAAGTGACTTTTAAACCGACTTTACGCAATTCTTGATTTTCAAGAGCCATAATTATCTTTCTCTATTGATTCTAGTAACTGAATGCTAAACTATATTAACTTAAATACAGGATAAAAGTGGAATTATTTACCCATGCCAAAAATTTTACCGACGCTATCTCTACTCGCTATTCTCACAGGCTGCTCGCAATTCCCCGGTGTTTACAAACTTGACATCCCCCAGGGAAACCTCATCGACCAAGAGATGGTTGATCAACTGCGTCCAGGCATGACTCAGCGCCAAGTAAAGTTCATCATGGGCACACCTATTATTGAAGACACGTTCAACGCCGATCGTTGGGACTACGTTTATACCATGAAAAAGCCCGACCAAACACCGACACAATCAAAGGTCTCTCTGTTCTTCCAACAGGGTCGACTGTCTAATATTAAAGGGAACTATCGCCCCAGCCCACAACCTGAAGTAGCGCAGTAAAAAACTACTCTTCTTCCGCTTTTTTTGCCGCTCGCTTCGCCCTGACCACTTTAGGATCGGCGATCAGCGGGCGGTAAAGTTCAACCCTGTCGCCCTCGCGCAGCACTTCGTCTTTGGGCTTGCGTATCGCTTTTCCAAAAATTCCCATCGGGATTTCATCGAGGTCAATTTCTGGAAAAACATGCGTGATCTTCGATAGCACAGCTGCATCGAACGCACTGGTACCCTCGTCGACCTCCAGTGTAATTATTTTCTGTTTCTGCTCTGCCGCGTAGGCAACTTCAACTCTCATCATCAGCTCCCTAATTACTGTAAACTTGATCTGCCCGATTAACGAAGGCATCGACCATAGTTGCCGCTACTTGGCTGAATACTTTGGACATTGCCATGGATGTCAATTTCCCGGGAAAGCTAAAATCCAATTCAAGGCTCACTTTACATGCCTCATCACTCAGAGCCGTAAAGTGCCACTGCCCTTGCAAGTGCTTAAAAGGCCCCTCTTCCAACACTAAATCAATGCTATTGGGAGCATCCAATGTATTGCGTGTTGTAAAGTCGTACTTAAGCCCTGCCTTCGCTAAACTTAAGCTAGCCACCATCTGCGTCGGGCTCTGTTGCTTAATATATGAAGCGGCACACCAGGGAAGAAACTCAGGGTAGAACTGTACATTATTAACAACATCGTACATTTGCTGCGCGCTGTGCATAACGAGCGCACTTCTTTCAATTCGGGTCATAGAGAGCAGCCAAGCTTTTTAAAGGTGCGAATTGTACTGCATAAGTTACTTTGAGGGCATCTCTAAAAAAACCTAACCCACTTGAGTTTACGACAAGGTAATAAGGGTTGGCGCACTGTGAAGCTTTACCACTTCCCAGCCCAACACCATCAACAGCCTCTGTTTGTCACCGCCACGGTATAACGCTTTAATATGACCTTTGCTGAAGGGCATTATAACAACGCGAGTTCGACAGTAGCGTCTGTTAAACCAGCCTCGCCACCAAGATATACAACAGTGCCGGAGGGACTAAATAACGCAGCAAAAAATACCACAGGTATAGAGCAGCAACGCCACTGTGTTCTATACGTTGGCGTACAATATTTGGTTTCAGCACCCACCCCGTATACAGGGCGATACACAATGCAGAGAGCGGTAATAGTACATTGGCACTGAGCCCATTGAGCAGCGCAAAGAGCGAGTGCTCCACAAATGTTATATTCCAAGCCCCCCAACACGCCATCGCCAGTAGCCATACATTGAACACTACGACGATTGCTGCACTGGTGCGCCCCATGCTCAACGACTTAGCACACCAGGCAACGGCAGGCTCTAGCAGCACAAGAGCCGATGAAAAAGCCATCATAATGACAAAGAGGAAGAACACACTGCCAAGGAATACGCCATCGGTCATATCACCGTGGGCAAAGGGCAGCGCGACAAAAAGTAAATCGAACCCCGTACTCATCGGCAATCCACTGGCCAGTAACGGCGGCACCACCACAAAACCGGCCAACAGTGCGATCAGCGTATCCAGCATTGCCACGCCAATCACAATCAAGCCAACCGAGCTGCGCTTGGGCATATATGCACCAAATACAAGCAGCGCTCCTATCCCGACTGAGAGAGTGTAAAAAGCGTGCTCTAAGGCGAGTAGTAATGCCTGCAAGCCGAGTTTTTCAGGCATCGGCGTGAAAAGGATGTCATACGTGGCCCGGGTATCCCCGCTGTTAAACGCTTGCGCGATTAAAATCAGTAACAGCGCGATTGAGCTGGGCACCAAAAAGAGCAGCGCCCGCTTGAGCCCGCGATTGACATTCATCCCTAGAATAGAGGCGACACACAGTAGAAAAGCAGATTGATAGAACAGCAGCGACTGGCTATCACTTTTCACCCAGTCAAACTTGTCGCTGATTACCTGATGAGAGGCATCGACAAACTCACCGTCGAGTACCGCAAAGAAATAGCTGATGGCCCAGGCGCTTACCACCGTCAACAGCGTAATAATCAACAGCCCCGCCAATGGGCCGAGCAACCCGATGCAAGCCCACAAGCGGCTGGCACCGGAGGCATCAGCGGTGTGGCGCACGCTGCGTACAGGATCTGACTTCCCCAAATACCCCAGTACCACTTCAGAGAGCATCAGCGGTACGGCGATCAACATCACGCACAACAAATACAGGGCAATAAACGCGCCACCGCCATTTTGCGCAACGATAAAAGGAAACTTCCAGATGTTACCCAGGCCGACGGCCGTTGCCGTCGCCGCCATAAAAAAAACCCAGCGGCTAGACCACTCTTCCACTTGACTGTGCATATTGATCATCGTTTTGCGTACCTAAAACCCCAGTGCTTTTAGCCCTTGTAAGTCCCTTGTCGAAATCGGCTGATACAACGTTGCCGTACGGGCACTTCCAAACAGCCCGATGGAGGGCCAGAATAGCACAAATAAACCCGACTGTTGCGATTATCAGAAACAGGACTAATACCTTTGATTTGTAAGGTTAAATCTAGCACCGTAACGGCTTGTAAGCACGCCTCACACCAGCGCGCTTAAAAGTCAGTATGGCAGCTATTTTTAGCCGCTGCGCTTTCGCATTGCACGCCAGCTCGCTATACTTGCCGCCATGGCAAAAAAGAAGAAAGCAAAAAACACAAGTAACACGATATGTCAGAACAAACGTGCCCGGCACGAGTACCATATCGAGGACAAAATTGAAGCGGGCATCGCGCTTGTTGGCTGGGAAGTTAAAAGCTTGCGTGAAGGTCGCGCACAGCTAGTCGACTCCTATATCACCTTTAAAAACGGTGAAGCCTGGCTGGTTGGCGCAAACATGACACCGCTCAAACAGGCGTGCACCCACTATGTGACCGAGCCTCGTCGCGAGCGCAAGTTACTACTGCACAGCCGTCAAATCTCAAACCTCTCTTTTGCAGTTGAAGCCAAAGGGCACTCCTGCGTTGCACTCTCACTCTACTGGAAGGACAGCAAAGTGAAGTGTGAAGTGGCACTAGTGCGCGGTAAGCAACAGCACGACAAGCGCGCCAGTGAAAAAGAGAAAGACTGGAACCGTCAAAAGCAGCGGGTGCTAAGCGCGCGCTAACCTCCATCTAGCAAGGCCGAATGCCCTCAGTATTCGGCGCTTTACATCGCTTAACGACACTGCGCTCGACAAAATTTATTGCCCATTGCAGCGAACCTTTTTGTAATATATCCCTCGAATACTCGTCACACCATTTGAGGGGATCACATGATACATTCTTTGCGCTGTGCGCTACTTATCTGCGCTGTCGCTTTCAGCAGTTTGACCCACGCCGTCCTCCCCGCCACTGACAGCCAAGGCAACGTACTACCTTCGCTCGCACCTATGCTGCAGCGTATTAATAGCGCTGTTGTTAACATATCAACGTTTTCAAACGCGCGCTCACGCCAAAACCCTCTGCTCAACGACCCCTTCTTTCGCCGTTTTTTTGATACACCTCAAGGGCAAAATACAGAGCGTAGCAGCAGCGCGGGCTCCGGTGTCATCGTCGATGCTCACAAGGGCATTGTGATGACTAATCATCACGTTATCCAGGGTGCTAACCGCGTACAAGTGTCACTCATTGACGGTCGCAGCTACAGTGCTCGCCTACTCGGTTCCGACCCCGATCTCGACATTGCCATACTCAAAATCGATGCAAATCGACTCAAGCAAGTTAAGCTGGCCGATTCCAATCGCAGCCAAGTTGGTGATTTTGTCATCGCCATCGGCAATCCGTTTGGCCTAGGTCAAACCGTCACTACAGGTATTGTCAGTGCCCTCGGTCGCTCTGGGCTGGGCATCAAAGGCTACGAGAACTACATTCAGACTGACGCCTCGATCAACCCCGGCAACTCAGGCGGCGCATTGGTCAACCTCGCCGGTGATTTGGTCGGTATCAATACTGCTATCATCGCCCCCGCCGGTGGCAACGTCGGTATCGGTTTTGCCATACCCATTAACATGGCCAAAGCCAGTATGGAGCAAATCCTCGCTCACGGCGAAGTACGCCGTGGACAGATAGGCGTGAGCATTCAAGACATTACCCCGCAACTACGCCAGGCGTTTAACTTAAAAAACGGCCAGCAAGGCGTGCTGCTTTCTGCCATAGGTAAAAACACGCCCGCTCAGCGTGCAGGCCTAAAGGCAGGCGATATCATCACAGCCGTCGACGGTAAAAAAACCACCAGCAGCAGCCAATTGCGTTGCCAGATAGGCATCAAGCGTATCGGCGACAAGGTCACCTTGGATGTACTGCGTGACAATCGCGAGCGCAAAGTTCGGCTCAGCGTCGGTCAGCCTCAACAGCTGCGCCTAGGTGGGAACAGCGCCAACAGCAATGAAGTCGGTCAAAAGAATGTCCACCCAATGCTCAGCGGTGCCGGTTTCAAAAATAGCCGCAACAACGATGGCGTGCTCGTCTCATCACTGCGTAGCAACTCACGTGCAGCGCGTGCAGGGTTGCGTGCTGGCGACCTCATCAACGCCACCAACAACTACCCCGTTAAAAACATGTCTGATTTCAGACACGGCCTCAACCGCAGTAACACCAGCGTGCTACTCCAAATTAAGCGCAATGGGCGCGCGCTTTTTCTCGCTATCCGCTAGTTAAGCCGGCTCAGCGCTCTCGCTGAGCCTATCCCATTCGCTGCTCGTATAACTTTCGCACAACGTCGCCCGCGCCAGCAGTTTTAAGCCTGCCCTTTCAATTGGCATCTACTCTTTTTTTGCTATACTGTATATAAATACAGTTAACACAAAAAAGGCCTATTTATGCTGCGCGCTATACCCATCAAAGCCCAAGCGGGGTTGACCGGATTTGAATCTCCGGCTGCAGAGTACGTCGAAATGGGCGTCGATCTCGACCAATTGCTGATCGAGCATCCCCATGCAACCTACATCGCCCAAGCACAAGGTGAATCTATGTTGGGCGACGGTATTTTTGACGGTGATCTGCTGCTGGTATCCCGTGCAGAAAAACCCGCCAACGGCAGTGTAGTTGTGGCCAACCTCAATGGTGTATTCATCTGCAAAAAACTCGAACTTCCCACTGGTAAACTCCTCTCTAGCGGCTCCCCACAGTCAACGTATCACCTGCGCGAGGGCGATCAGTTTGATGTTGAGGGCGTAGTCATCCGCTCCATTAGGCTACACAAACCTCTCAGCTGGAGTATCTGAAATTGTACGCCCTGTGTGATGCAACCAGCATGTACGCCAGCTGTGAAAAGGTTTTTGATCCTGCCATACGCAACAAGCCTGTGGTTGTGCTCTCCAATAACGATGGCTGTATCGTCGCCGCCTGCCCCATTGCCAAGCGCGCCGGTGTCGGCAAGAAATTCATCCCCTACTTCCAAGTGCGTGAGGCCCTCGAACAGGCCGGCGCCGTCATCCGCTCGAGCAATTACGAGCTCTACGCCGACCTCAGCCAGCGCATGATGGATCGCTGTGCGACTTTCGCTCCCAACTGCCACGTCTATTCAATCGATGAATGCTTTTTAAGCTTTGATCACTGGCAGCCTGACGAGGGCTGGCTGGAGTACGCGCGGCGCATCCGCCGCACGATTTGGAAGGAAGTTCGCCTGCCGATAGGTGTGGGCGTGGGCAGCACTCCCACCCTGGCAAAAGTTGCAAATCATGCCGCTAAAAAGCTACCAGGCTTTCGCGGCGCTGCGGTTATCGACAGCGAAGCTCAGCGACGTAATATCTTACAACAACTACAACTGGAAGATGTTTGGGGTATTGGTAGACGTCTCGCACCACGGCTGCGCGATTTAGGTATCCACAATGCCTGGCAGTTGGCCTGTGCCAAGCCCGGTTGGATTCGCAAGCAGTTCTCGATCACCCTGGAAAACACTGTCTACGAACTCAACGGCCAGTGCAAAATCAGCTGGGACGAGGTACGTGCACCCAAGAAAGAGATCTTCAGCACCCGCAGTTTCGGCCAGCGCGTATCTGATAAAGATCAGTTGCACCAAGCGCTGAGCAGTCATGTCAGCATCGCCGCCAGCAAGCTGCGCAAGCAGCAGTCGCTTGCCAGTGCCATGTTAGTGTTTGCCAGTAACTCGCCGCACGACAACACTCCTTTCTATCGCGGTGCTCACTTACACCGCTTCATCACCCCAACCCAAGACACCCTGCGCATCGCCAACGCCTGTCGCACAGTGCTCGAGCGCATCTACCGACCCGGTATCCAGTTCTATCGCTGCGGTATTGGCCTCATGGATATCTGCCCGCAGCATCACTATCAGCAAGACTTGTTTCGCACCCAGTGCGACAACACCGCACTGATGCAGTGCCTAGACAGCATCCACCAGCGCTTCGGCCGCGACAGTTTGTTTATCGCAGGCCAAGGCACACAGCAAAAATTTGCGATGCGCCGCGAATTTCAGTCGCCACGTTATACAACGAGGGTGAAGGATTTTCCGGTGGTGCAGTGTTGAGAGATAATAAGGCCTAAGTCAGCTCGTGTGTTCTATGCTGTAAAGGCTAACCGGGCAATCTAGCCATATCTAATCACGCAAGGAAGCTTTAAGTATGACCAAGAAAGATTCAACTAAAACCCAAGAAGCTTTTGATGAATACTGCCAGAAAGAAGGCCTACACGACCTAGATGAAACAACCGCTGCAGTTCTCAAAGGAGCTCTTGAAGACCCTGAAGGTACGGATATTTTCACTGTAGACTTAGATGAGATACGCGCCAAAGGCGGGATTGAGCACTTAGGCTTGCCCAAAGAGATTGAGGACGACTTGATGCAGCAACTCATAAATGATGGCGTATTTACCACGCACTAGCTTACAAGCTGCTAGCAAACTGAAAGTGTTTCCGACTGGAGGTCATGCCAGCTGGAGCCAAGGCTTAAGTCTATCTTCGATGCCAAATTCAGTCCGACCTCACTAGCTTTCTAGTGGAACAATAGCTCTGCACTTAGGGAAGCTCTCGCAGCCCCAGAACTGGCTACCGGCATTCGCTCCTCTTTTTGATGTTCTTAAAACCAAGCCGTTACCACACTTAGGGCATACATGAGCCTCTTCCTTTTTCTCAACAATAGCCTTCACATGGGCAGCGTGTTCAACATGTGTTTTAAAGCTTGGTTTCAGCCTCCC
>JBMZCU010000149.1:0-7964 GCA_049613705.1 Pseudomonadales bacterium
CGATCGAATGCATGCCGTGGTTGATTCGCCCAAAAGGCTCAAGCCCTAGATTGACATCTTGAATTTCATCCACTTGCGCGAGTAGTAATCGCAGTTTGGCAGCGTGCGTTGGGCCATCACTTATAGCGCTCATGGCACCAATTAATTCCGCGACTTTGAGGCGCATTTCGTACACGTCTTTCAGCCGACTGAAATCAGTGTCAGTCACTATTGTTCCCACGCCGTTTTTACTTTTAACAAGGTCCTCGAACTCAAGGCGTTTGATCGCCTCACGCACTGGGGTACGGCTGCAGCCAAATTCCTCGGCTAACTGAGATTCGCGCAGTTTAGCGCCAGGGGGATAAATCAGCAGGCAAATACGCTCGCGGATTTTGTCGTGAATGCTATCTATGCGCTCTTTGGCCGTGTATTTCAGCGTCGGTGAGGGTGCGTCGATGGGAGGCTCCTAAGCTACTGATGTCAGTGAGGTGAAAAATCTAGCAGATAGGCGCAAATAGGGTCAAGTGAAGAGCGTCACTATACCTTATTACTGAGTTTTTTCCTCGATGGGCATCTCTTCGCGGCGGTTCCAGCGTGCGATGAGTTCGGCTTCACTGGGGTGGTTGATACTGATACCGCAGGCACATTGAATGCTGTAGTAAGTTCCGTAGCCATTGGCAAAGGCAGCTTTGCTGCTGACCTCGCTAGCACAGCAGGGGCAGGGTAGTAGTTCGCTCATCTGGTTTCTCCTCGGTGATGAGTGACATCATAGCGGGCTACAGCCTAGGGGGAGCAGCGCCAACGAGGGGGCTGGATGGAGCCAGTACAAGCGTATTTTTGCCTGTCAGCGACAGAATTACTATCTGTGTCCTATAAGTTTTAAATTCGTGTGTCTGTACCTGTTGTGGCGGTGCGCGCACACTGGCCTCACTTTTCCTGTGAGGTACTCTATGAAAACATCGGATTTAATTGTCGCCATCTCGGTCTGTGCATTGTGGGGGTTCAACTTTTCAGTGATCAAACTGGGGGTAGATCACCTCGACCCCTTTTTACTGACCGCATTGCGCTTGAGTTTTGCCGCGCTCCCGGGAGTGTTCTTATTGCCACGGCCAGAAGTGGCAATGCGGTTTGTCGCGCTCTACGGCCTGCTCTTCGGTGTTGGGCTGTGGGGGATTATGTCACTGTCTATTCACTGGGGGCTTTCAGCGGGCATGGCCTCTGTGGTGCTTCGCGGCAGTGCGTTTTTCAGTGTATTGATTGGGGTTTACTGGTTTCGTGAACGCTTGAATCTCGCTGCACGTATCGGGGTAGCGCTATCCCTTGCAGGACTGGGCCTGTCGTTCTATCTAGAGGATGGCTCAGTGACTGTCATAGGTTTGCTGCTGGCACTGTTGGCGGGACTGAGCTTGAGTTTACTCAGCGCACTGGTTAAGCAGCTGCAAGTGCAGCAGATGCTGGCATTTATTGTGTGGTCTTGCCTTTTTGCACCAGTGCCGCTGCTGCTGTTGGCATCTTGGGTCAATGGTACCCAGGTCATTGAAGTGCTCAGCTCAGGGTTGAGTAGCAGCGCCTGGTTTTCGATTTTGTTTCAAGCTTACCCGACCACTGTTTTGGGCTACTGGCTGTGGAGTCGCCTGTTGGTGAAATACCCGATGTCTGCGCTGGCACCTTTGAGTTTGCTCGTGCCACTGTTCGGTGTCTGCGGTTCAATGCTCTTCTACGGTGAGCGCATCGGTGGGTTGAAAACGGTGGCGCTAGGGCTGGTGTTGGCCGGGGTGTTAGCACCCTTTATCGGTGCTGCACTTACGCGCAAAGCGATAGCAACATTATCGAAAAAAAACGCTCAATAATCCTTGACAGTGCTTTTAGGTAAAATTGTTATATACAGTGAGTAATTAATAACCAGTAAGCTGAGGCCCCCGAAACTAAAGGGCTGCAAAGAGTTGTCTGCGGATTCCTCAGATGCTGTCCCTAGAGTTATCCACAGATATTGTGAATAGTAAATGGGCGCGAACTTAATAGGGATTGAATGGTTGAGGTCGGGTTGTCGCTGAAACTATCCACTGCTAAAACAGGTTGTCAGGCAGTGGATAGATATGCTTAAGCGAACGCGTCAGCGCGCTGGCGAATGCTTTCGAAGTTACTGCAGTTGAGTAACTCGCCGTTGCGGTACACCACTTGCAATTGCGAGCCAGCGCGTTCGGCAAAGAACTGTTCGGGTGAGAGGCGAACTGTTTGCCCGTTTTGCAGATCTAAAATGCCGCGCTTGGAGCGCTTACCGTGGTCGGTAATTGGGTCTTTGTAAACATCGCGCCACTGTCCATTGACGCAGACCGCACTGTTTTTCATGGCAAACTTTTGGGTGTCGCGGTTGAGCTGCTGTAACAGTCCACCACCCATGCCGAAGGCGATGTTTTCGGTGCTCCAGCGCTTGGCTGTCATGGTTTCTAAAATGCGGCCAATCGATTGCAGGTTGACGCCATCACCTTGTATGAGGCGTACTTTATCATTGAGTACACGGTACCCTTTGGCATTCTCGCGACTGCCGAATTTTTCTTCGAGGTTTTCCAACAAGATTGGCAATATGTCCTCTGGGTCACCGCTGTCTGGGCGGATCACTAAGGTGCCATTGCGCGCCTCGACCGCATCGCGCAATTTACCGCCCCACAGCGTGTTGACCGCATTGAAGATATCGTAGGAGTCCGAGACGCAGGCGAGCAGCCCCTCGGGGAACTGTTCTAGCAAGTTGCGATAGGCCTCGACTTCGTTCTCGCGGCCCCAGCTAGTGATAGTGCTGTGCTCTGTGGCCGGAATAGAAAAGCCACTGATACCGGCGTCGTAATAGTCGCGGGCACAGCGCACTGCAGAGAGTGTATCCGTGCCCATAAAGTTGACTAGGTGAGCGGCGCCGCCAAGGCTTGCCGACTCTTCGCTAGAGACACCGCGGGCGCCGAAGTCGTGTAATTTAAAAGGCAGCCCTTCAAGAGAGTCACACGTGGCGGCCATGTAGCGTTTGATGACTTTTTTGCACTCAAAGGAGAGCGTGGCCACTGTGGTTGGGTACCACACCGCACGCAGTAGCATGGTCTCTAGATAACTGGTGAGCCAATAGAATTCAGGGTGGGTGTTGACCACAGTTACCAGCACATTGTTGGTGGCAATCACTGAACCTTCGGCGATGGCGCGTACTTCGAGCGGAAAGTAGCCCAGTTCGATCAGGGCGCGCCAACCGTCTTCGTTGAAGGGCACACCGTGGGCGCTGGCCAGCGCTTTGGCCTCTACGAAATCATCTTGGGTTGGGAAATTGCGATTGAGCTCTATCAAGGCCTGCTGCAGACCGAAAAACAAGGTGCTCTCAAACTGCCCACCGCGGCTCTCTATATAGGAGAAAACATGCTCGGTGCCCGCAGGATACTGCTTGTAGTGCGAGAGTTTGTAAGAGTCGGTATCTAAGATGATGTTTTTCTTCATAGGTCGCTATGCTCGTTGAGATCCAGTTTCAAATCGCCATAGCGCATTGTGCATAATTTTACGATCAGGGATAGTTTTATCTGCGATTTAGCGCTAAGCAGATCAGGCTTATCTATACCCGCTACGTCACGTGTTGCATTTACTTAGCCATACACGCAGTACTTAACGCCGGCACTACTTTAAAGCGCAATGTAGGAGCAGTCAGATGCTGCCTGGCTGTGAAGTGTTACACAGTGCCACCGCGCTTAAGCGCGTCATTCAATCATCAAGTGAACACCGAGCAATGGACTTAACCTGTTGTGCGTTGACAGTATTAGGGCTAATGACCTATTTTAATTATAGGTCGTTCGACCTAATAATGCGCTAGCCGTCACAATTGTATGAGATAGCCAAGCGCATTACTTCCTGAGGAGCGCAGTGTTTAGGCTCCACACAATCAAGCGTTAATAGAGGAAAAAACCATGTCAGAGGTTATTAAGTCAGCGATTATCACTGGTGGCGGCTCGGGAATGGGGGCTGCGACAGCTAAGTTATTAGTGCAAAGAGGCTGGTCTGTGACTGTTTTTGGGCGCAGGCAAGCCAAGCTCGACGCCGTGCTGGCAGAGATATCACAAGATGATCGCACCTTTGCAGTCTCTGGAGATGTCAGCAATCGCGAGGATGTCCAAAGGCTGATTGATGCACACATGAACAAGTTTGGGCGCTTGGATGGCCTGATTAACAATGCGGGAATTGTCGTGGGTGGAGCTATCGATGATGTGACTATTGAGGACTGGAAAAAAGTGATGGCGGTTAATGTTGATGGTGTCTTTAACACAATTAACTTGTCTGTCGAGCACCTGAGAGAGGTGGGAGGCTCCATTGTTAATGTTTCTTCAGTATCAGGTGTGCGTGGGGATTGGACCTTTAGCCCATACTGTGCGTCAAAGGGAGCGGTAACTAACTTTACTCACTCGTTAGCACTGGAGCTAGGTGGGCAAGGCGTACGTATTAATGCTGTTGCACCTACTATAACTGATACAGAGATGGCGACCTTCGTAACCACTAATGAAGACATGATGGCCATGGTTAAAAACCGTATACCACTAGGTCGAGCGGCGAAACCCGAGGAAGTTGCAGCAGCAATCTCTTTTCTTTTAAGTGATGATGCCAGCTTCATAAATGGCGCTATTCTGCCAATTGATGGAGGTGTGATGGCCTCCAGCGGTCAGCCTAACTTCTTCGGTTAAGTTTTTATACTACGAACCATGCTCACGAAATGATTAATCTACATGAAGTCGGTTCTATCAAACATGGAGTAAACCACGACATTTTTCTGAACTGAATTATCTAATCAAATGGGCAAAAGATATTAAGGAAAAATCCATGTCGGATATTAGAAAAGCAGCCATTGTTACTGGCGGTGGTACAGGTATGGGGGCAGCTACTGCCAAACTACTGGTACAAAGAGGGTGGTCTGTAACTATTTCTGGTCGCAGACAAGACAAGCTTGAAGAAGTATTAGCAGAGATTGGGGAAGGTGCAAATACCCTGGCAGTACCGGGAGATGTTAGCAATCGAGATGATGTTCAAACGCTCATCGATGCACATATGGCTAAGTTTGGCCGCTTGGATGGCCTTGTAAACAATGCTGCAATTGTTGTTGGTGGCCCAATTGATGATGTGTCCATTGATGATTGGAAAAAAGTGATGGAGGTTAATGTTGATGGCGTCTTCAATATGATTAACCTCTCTATAAAGCATCTCAAAGAAGTAGGTGGCGCCATTGTGAATGTTTCTTCTGTATCTGGTGTTCGCGGAGAATGGGCTTTTAGCCCATATTGCGCATCCAAGGGAGCGGTGACTAACTTTACGCACTCATTAGCGCTTGAATTAGGAGGTCAAGGTGTACGCATTAATGCCGTTGCTCCAGCCTTGACAGATACAGACATGGCTTCGTTTGTGACCGGTAGCGAAGAAATGATGGCTATGATGAGAAACCGTATGCCGTTAGGTCGAGCAGCCAAACCCGAGGAGATTGCAGCACCAATCGCTTTTCTTTTAAGTGATGAGGCAAGCTTTATCAACGGGGCCATTCTACCTGTGGATGGTGGCGTGATGGCTTCAAGCGGTCAGCCCAATTTCCTAGGCTAGCACTGGCCTCTCTTCCCTCTATTTTCTTCGCGCCGCTCTTACAGCGGCTGCGTTAGAAATTTTTTGAACACAAGACTGCTCGCATCTGTCTCATCCCATATTCATTTTGCGCGGTGTTGGCGAACAGTCTGTAGGCTATAAGGAGTGTATATGGCCAATACTCGTGGGTATGCAGCGTTTTCAGAGACAGGCGAGCTGCAGCCTTATTCCTTTAACCGGCGTGCACTTAACGCGACGGATGTGCAAATAGAGATTCTCTACTGTGGTGTTTGTCACAGCGATATCCACATGGCGAAAAACGATTGGGGGATGTCTGTCTACCCGCTGGTGCCAGGGCATGAGATTGTCGGTCGGGTAAAAAGTACAGGCGTCGATGTAGGGCGTTTTTCACCCGGTGATTTAGTCGGAGTAGGCTGCATGGTTGATGCGTGCAGAGCTTGCAGCGCCTGCCAGCAAAACTTAGAACAGCACTGTGAGCAGGGGATGCTGATGACTTACGGCAGTCCTGATCCGCACGGTACTGAGGAGATCACCCAGGGCGGATACGCCAGTCAAATCGTCGTTGATCAAGACTTTGTACTTAGGATCAGTGAGAAACTGGAAGCCAAAGCCGTGGCTCCGCTGCTGTGCGCAGGTATCACTAGCTACTCACCGCTGAAACAATGGCAAGTGAAGTCCGGTGACAGAGTGGGAGTGATCGGCCTTGGCGGTCTAGGTCATATGGGGGTAAAACTGGCTGTAGCGATGGGAGCTGAGGTGGTATTGATCACGCGCTCGGCGCAAAAGGGGGCGGATGCACAGCGCTTAGGCGCAACAGATCTTTTAGTGTCGACGGATTGCGCACAAATGGAGGCGCAGGCCGCAAGCTTTGACTTTTTGCTTAATACCATTCCAGTGGAACACGATATCACGCCTTATCTCTCCCTGTTAAAGTTGGGCAAGACAATGGTGGTTGTCGGCGCTGCAATGACCCAGTTAAATACAATGCCGTTGGCGTTCGGTCGAAAAGTGGTTGCAGGCTCCCTAATTGGTGGCATTGAGGAGACGCAGGAGATGCTCGATTTCTGCGCTGCGCACAATATCGTGAGCGACGTCGAGCTGATAGCAATTCAAGACATAAATGACGCGTTTGAACGCGTCGTTCGCTCCGATGTGAAATATCGCTTTGTGATAGATATGCAGTCCCTGAGTGATTTAGAGACAGCGCAAACTTAAGCGGTTTGCAGTGACTGCAGCCAGCGGCACTTTTGCTGCACTTCGCGCTCTACGTAGTCTATATCTTTGTAGGCACTGCTCAGCACGGCGACACCTTGCCCCCAGCACAAGAGATCCATCGCCAGCTCCTCGGGGCCTTGCAGTGTGTTGAGTGCCTCGAACTGGCGCTTGAGCCAGTGCTTGAACAGGGAGAGCAGGGCGGCGGAGTTTTGGAGGGCCGTGTGATCTAGCTTGGCCAGTTCAGTGCATAGCGAGCCAACCGGGCAGCCGTGCTCGCGAATCAGCGGCCAATTGGTGCGCAGGCTCTTGATATAACACTCAATGCGTTCGATGGCGCATGCGCCCTCGGCGTCCCACTGATCTAGCACCTGCTGAATGTTGAGCTGGCGCGCCTCAATAACAGCGTCGAGGATATCGTCTTTGACTTTGAAGTGGTGGTAGAGATTGCCGCGGGATATTTCAACGGCCGCTGTGATATCTGCAAAGCTCGTACACTCGTAGCCCTTGCGGTAGAAAAGGTCGTCGGCTGCTGCAATGATCTGCTGCCTCTTGGCCCCGCGTTTCATGTGTGATCCTTAATGTATTGGGTCTAGTGCCCTACTTTATGGTCGAGCGATTGAAAATGTCAAGAAACGCGAGCAGCGGTGGGGCTCGCTGCTTGTAGCTGCCTCTACTACAAGATGCTAGCAAGTATCACCGATACAAGGCCCAAGCTACTTTTATACCTTGGTATCATACGTTGCTGTGAATCTTGTTGAGTCTTTCGATATCAGCCTTTTCAACTGATCGCTGCCCGTCAACCTGAGAGAACCTCAACAGGTAATCCTCTGGATCGAGCACCATGAACTGAGTGCGCTCATCCATGCAGTCGGTGCGCCACACAGAAGAGGTGTAAATTGGCAGGAAAGGTTCAACCCCTGCGCGCTTGACCGCGTCGTAGATGTCGCGGACATTATTGACCATAAACTATAAATACATCCCCCGCCCGAGAGGCGCCTCGTTGGCAGCGGGAAACCAAGGCTCCCAACTGCCATCTTGCTCCCACCACGCGATGCCCCCTGCAGCGAGAGGTAGGCGTGCTTATCTTCAGCACGACGCTGTGCAACCTCAAAGCCGAGCACTTGCGTGTAGAAAGCCAAGCTTCGCTCGAAGTTCGTACATCACAG
>JBMZCU010000150.1:0-7945 GCA_049613705.1 Pseudomonadales bacterium
ATAAAGCCGCTGCAGGATAGAGCTAAACTGCGCCTGCAAGCCATGTCGTTGAGTAATATATTTTTACAGCACACCGATGGTGGAATGGGCTTAGACAGTTACGCCCCCTTTGATGCTATTTTAGTCACGGCCGCTCCAGATGAAGTGCCTAAGCAGTTAGTGGAGCAACTGGCTGTTGGTGGACGTATGGTGATACCCGTGGGTGGTTCACAGCAGCAGCAATTGAAATTGATCGAGAAAAAGAGCGCAGGGCGTGTGATAGAAACAATTGTTGAAACCGTTAACTTTGTACCGCTGTTGTCGGGAACTATCCGCTGAAGATAGACACACAACACGTTTAGTGCAGAGCAAAGCCGCAATCTTATTACAGGGAGAGTCCAGCCACTTGATGCGATCAATTTCAGAAAATGTCTCACTTTTTGTCAAAGGGGTGATGATGGGAGCAGCGGATGCTGTTCCAGGCGTATCCGGCGGCACCGTCGCCTTTATTACAGGTATCTATCAAGAGCTGATTGAGAGCATCAGCAAGCTCGATTTGAAAGCGCTATCCGTTTTAGTAAAGCAAGGGCCCCGCGCATTCTGGCATCATATTAACGGCGCTTTTTTGTGTGTACTCGTCTCAGGTATCCTCACTAGCCTCTTACTCTTATCCAGTGCTGTACTCTACGCGCTAGCGCAATATCCACTGTTGCTCTGGGGGGGATTCTTCGGCCTTATCACGGCCTCTACTGTCGTGATGGCAAGGCAGATAGAGGGATGGACTCCACTGGGTATACTGCTCTTTACGCTCGCGGCCTTAGGGGCTTGGCAATTGAGTAGCTTGGGCAGTGCCAGCGTAGAATTAAGTTACATCAACGTTTTTATTGCGGGCATGTTGGCAATTTGCGCCATGATTCTGCCTGGTATCTCTGGCTCTTTTATTCTCTTATTGCTGGGTATGTATGCTCACATTCTAGGGGCGGTTAAAGGGCTGGATATTGCGGTGCTCGTGGTTTTTGCAACTGGCTGCGCCGCAGGGTTACTGAGCTTTTCCAAGCTGCTGTCTTGGTTGTTTACATGTTATCGCAATCTGACATTGGCACTATTGACCGGCTTCCTGTTAGGGTCTCTGGCTAAAGTTTGGCCCTGGAAACAAGTATTGAGTACGCGTTTAAATAGTAAGGGCGTCAGCGTGCCAGATTTGCAGCAAAACATTTCTCCCTGGGAGTTCAGCGCGCTTGTTGCTGATCCCCAACTCGGTGGAGTGTTATGTGCTGCGCTAATAGGTGCAATAGCTGTGCTGGCCATCGAGAAGGTCAATAAGTAACTGGGCGCTAAAGCGCTACTATCAATGTGAGAGCTGCTTTGAAAAGCAATCGAGTTAAGGCAATCAAGTGGATACGCAGGCCGGCTATAGCTGGGCTGTGTATGGCTGTGTTACTCACTGCTTGTTCTTCAGGCTATGCACCTGTATCAGATTTAACAGGGGGCTCTCGTACATCCCCGCGTATCTCTAAAGGCGTCTCACCACCTGTTTACACGGTTAAGTCTGGAGACACGCTCTACTCAATAGCCTGGCGTTACGGGCTGGATTATCGGCAGTTAGCACGTGCCAATAACATTAAAAGTGATTTTGTTATTTACCGTGGCCAGCGCCTTAAGTTGCGCTATAAACCTCAAATTCAAACAAAAGTAGCGTCTAATAGCTCTAGTGTTAACGCTTCGAATAAGGTGTCGCAAAAAACTGTCATTAGCAAAAAATCAACATCGGAAAAAACTAGGAAAAATTCTAATAAAGGCAATGAAAACAAGCCATTAAAAAGCACAGCTCAAGAAAAAAATAAAACGCTTGTTTCGTCACAGGCTGTGCAAAAAGTTTCACGTTGGCGCTGGCCGGCAGCTGGAAAAGTCGTTTCTCGATTCTCTAGTAAAAACAAAGGTATAGATATCTCTGGTAATCAGGGAGATCCCGTTTTTGCCGCGGCAGATGGCAAGGTGGTATATGCGGGAAACGGTATATTAGGATACGGTAATCTGATCATAATTAACCACAACGAGGAGTACCTCAGTGCCTATGCTCACAATAGTGTAATATTAGTTGTAGAGAATGACCGGATTAAAGCGGGAAAAAAGATCGCCGAAATAGGAAGTAGCGGTACGATTCAAACAATTCTCCACTTTGAAGTGAGAAGAGATGGGAAGCCGGTTAATCCTCTGAATTATCTTCCAAGGAGATAATTGACGATATATATCACTCGAGACAAAAGGTTTGTAATCATGGATATCAGGGATAAAGACGAACAAGCGACGTCAACGATAAATACGCTTCAAGCACATGTAATGGAGTTTGGTTCCACTGAAGGTTTTGAAGAAGAGAGTAAGTCTGAAGTGAAGACGACTGAGAAGGCTCTCCAAAGCGAAGAACGTGGACGAGGCAGTCAATCCCATAAAGACTTGATGAATGAGAAGTCGCTCGATGCGACTCAAATCTACCTTAACGAGATCGGTTTTTCCCCACTGCTCAGTGCAGAGGAAGAAGTTTATTTTTCACGCCTGTCACTCAAAGGTGACGAGAAAGCGCGCAAGCGCATGATCGAGAGCAACTTGCGCTTGGTGGTCAAAATCTCGCGCCGCTATATTAACCGCGGACTCTCTCTACTCGATTTGATTGAGGAGGGGAACCTCGGCCTCATCCGCGCCGTAGAGAAGTTCGACCCAGAACGCGGCTTTAGATTCTCTACCTATGCCACTTGGTGGATTAGACAGACAATCGAGCGTGCGATCATGAATCAGACACGTACGATTAGGTTGCCTATTCATATCGTCAAAGAGCTCAATGTCTACCTTCGCGCCTCACGTGAGCTTTCACAGCAGCTTGACCAAGAACCGACGGTTGAACAAATCGCCGACAAGGTAGGCAAGCCTGTCGCTAACGTGCAAAAAATGTTGGGACTCAATGAGAAGATTGTCTCGATTGACGTCTCTATTGCTGGCTCAGACAAGACGATTGTCGAGACAGTTGCCGCTAGTGATGACTACGACCCCAGTGTCATCCTGCAGAACAATAACTTGATGAGTAACTTGGATCACTGGCTGGATGATTTACCGGCTAAGCACTCCGAGGTATTGGCGAGAAGATTTGGCCTGCGCGGCTACGAAATGAGCACGCTCGAAGATGTGGGCCGCGAAATTGGTTTAACCCGCGAACGGGTGCGTCAGATTCAGGTTGAAGCGCTGCGTAAACTGCGCGCGATTATCGAAGGGCAAGGGTTATCTAACGAAGACCTATTGCAGTAAACCTATGTTGGGGGCAGTTTACGCTGTCCCCAGGTTTGCTTGATCAACAACATATACTTGATCGTTTTCAAGTGTATAGTGAATCTGTTTTAAAGAAGCGCCATTGCAGGGGCCGCGAATACATAGCCCAGTGTCAATTGTAAACAGCGCGCCGTGGCTTGAGCACTGAATAAACTCTCCCGATTGATCTAAGAACGTATCTTCTACCCACTGTAATTCAATGCCTAAATGGGGGCACTGATTACGGTAGATATAGAGGGTGCCGGCCCTATCTACCAATATGTAGTTATCTACCCCTTTGCTTGTATTCGGCGCGATCAGCGCTCTTGGGCAAAGAGCCTTCACTTGCGGTTCTCACGGGCAAAGCGCTGCAAAAAGTTGACGACTTCGCTATCGCTATCACTGTGTACTATATCGGCCCAGTTGAGCTCTTCATCCGTCAATGGCTGAGCGTGTTGCAACTGGCTTTGTAAACGCAGTAGGCGTTGTTCTTCACTCAGGGTGTGGCTGTCTTGCGGTTTGTGTAATCTAGCCGCCATAAGCTTTTCGTCACACAGGCAGCTGATAATACGCAGTGGCACGTCCAACTGCTGCGCTAGATCTCGGTATTTTTGACGAAAGTGCTGCTTTAGAAATGTTCCATCGACGATCACACTGTAGCCCAGCGAAATCATTAACTGCGTCAGGGAGAGTAAGTGCTGTGAGAGTCTAGCGTTAACTTCGGGTGAGTGCAGTTCTATCTGCTTACCGCGTTTGGTGAGTTCTTTGTGCAGGCGTTTGCGTTCCGTTTTAGAGCGGATGCGTACAACTTGGCTGCGCTCGATCATTTTTAAACTGAGGTAGCTTTTACCACTGCCGCTTAACCCGTGCATGAGAATGATCCGCGGGCTGTGTGTTTGCTGGTAGCCTTCAGTAAGGCTCAGGTAGTGGTTGAAAGTCTGGCTATTGGCCTGTGGTCCCAGGGTCGCGACTTTGGCGCGAATCATCGAGCGAAAGCTCTTGTAAAAGCGTAACAGTGTCAGGCCCTGGTAGTCGCCAGTGAAGCTCAAGTAGTGATTGAGGGCTCGGTTGGCTAAATCAAAACGGCCGTTGGCTTCAAGATCCATCAATAGGAAAGCAAAGTCGCAGAAGGTATCTATCCAGCGAAACTGTAAATTAAATTCAATGCAGTCGAATAGGCGCAACTGATCTTTGTAAAGCGTGACATTGGCCAAATGTAAGTCACCATGGCACTCGCGAACAAAACCTTGTGTTTTACGCTCTTGCAGTAGAGGGAGTAGCTGTTGATATTGATCGATGGCAGTGTTGTGCAGAGCCTCAAGTCTTGCAAGTTCGCTTCTATCTTCACAATAGGCTAGGCAATGGGTGTAATTGTCTTGTACAAGCTGCCAGATATTGTCAGCTTCCCCCCAGGGACTGCTGACTGTGACTTTGGGGACTTGCAGGTGGAAGTTGCCGACTTGGCGCGCAAGTTGATCGGCCCAGTAATCTTCAAATACCCCCTCGGCAAGCATTTTATCCAGGTCTTTCTCGGCGTCAAACTGTGTCATTTGTACAGCGTATTCGACGGCCTCTCGCTCACAGGCATAGTCGTGAGGTTCCAGTGTATATCCACCGTCACAGGGGCAAATTTTCATCACCTGTAAGTAAATATCGGGAGCCAGGCGCTGGTTTAAACGCAGTTCTTCTTCGCAGTAGTATTGGCGCTTTTCGAGTGTTGAGAAATCCAGAAAGCCAAAGTCTAAGGTTTTTTTAACTTTGTAGGCAAATTGCCCCGTCAGCAGAAGCCAAGAGACTTGGGTCTCAATAACTTTAATAGGTTCTTGAACCGAATGTGGATAGCACGCGCTGTGCTGTAATGCCTGGATCAATGCTGGATACATAGGCCGCTGATTACCTGATACTCGACTCGGGCGAGAATTATACAAGATTGTATGAGGTAAAGTCCTAGAATTTTCTACGCGCCGCATTGGCGACACAATTAGCAGTGAAAGCGGCTGTAATAGCACGGGGTGCCCTGTACAATGTGGCACGCTACAAATGCGGCGTTTGCATTGAATGTACACACGCAGCCGATTATTAAATAGCTTATTGGGGAATCATGGCGCAGGGAAAGAAAAAAAAGTCGTCGACTAAAGCGAAGAAATCCACTTCTAAAAAAGCGGTTAAGCAGCGCAGCTGGCTGCGGTGGACGTTGGGATTGCTACTGAAATTAACAGTCATTGGCGCTATTTTCATGGCCATAGGCCTGTTTTATTTAGATGCGCAAATTCGCACGCAATTTGAAGGAAAGCGATGGTCGCTACCGGCAAAAGTATACGCCCGCCCGCTTGAGCTTTATGTCGGGCTAAATTTAAAAATCAGCGACTTGAAAGTCGAGCTTAAAGGCCTGGGATATCGAGCAGTCAAGCGAGCCAATCGTCCAGGTGAAGTTGAGTACGCCTCAAAACGGGTACGCGTTTATACGCGTGGTTTCGATTTCAGTGATGGCGCAGAGCTCTCGCAGCAGATCTTGATCAGCTATAAGGACGGCGCAATCAGCAAGATTGAAGCGGCCAATGGGGCACCTGTATCGCTTATGCGCTTAGAGCCTATTCTCATCGGTGGTATCTACCCGACAAACAATGAAGACAGGGATCTAATTCGTCTCTCGCAAGCACCAGAGCAATTGACCAGCGCTTTACTCGCTGTCGAAGATAAAGACTTCTACAACCACTATGGTGTTTCACCTAAAGGTATTGCCCGTGCGATGTGGGTTAACCTCAAAGCGGGACGCTTCGTACAGGGCGGCAGTACGCTGACCCAGCAGTTGATCAAGAATTTCTATCTAACCTCTGAGCGTACTCTGACTCGTAAACTGCTGGAAATGCCTATGGCGCTGGTGCTGGACTTTCGCTACGCAAAAGATGAGATTCTCGAAGCTTACCTCAACGAGGTCTATTTAGGGCAGTCCGGGTCGCGGGCTATTCACGGCTTTGGCTTAGCGTCACAGTACTATTTTGGCCGACCTGTCGGCGAGCTACAGTTGCAGCAGGTCGCACTGCTTGCCGGTTTGGTAAAAGGGCCTTCGTACTATGATCCAAGACGTAACCCCGAGCGGGCCAAGAGACGTCGCAATCTAGTCTTAAAAGTGATGCGTAATGCGGACCTAATTTCGCAGGACAGCTACCAGCGAGCAGTGGCGCAATCGCTGGGGGTTGTAAAGCAAAAGAGTTTGCACAAAGGCGCCTATCCGGCTTATTTAGACTTGGTCCGGCGAAAGCTTAAACAGAGTTACAAAGATGAAGACCTCAACAGTGAAGGGCTGCGTATCTTTACGAGCCTAGACCCCATCGCCCAAGCTAAAGCGCAGCGTGCAGTGACCACAAGGTTGAGCGCATTCAAGAAACAGTACGGTGGGCAAATTGATAAAGTTGAAGCCAGTATGGTGATTACCGATCCGCAAACGGGAGAGGTGCTCAGTTTAATTGGCGGTAAGAGTGCAAGGTATCGCGGGTTTAACCGCGCCATCGATGCGGTGCGCCCCATTGGCTCGTTGATTAAACCAGCTGTCTATCTGACCGCATTGCAACAAGGGTATACCTTGGCGACATCACTACTCGATGAGCCGGTCAGTATAGATACTCCAGGCACTAAACCCTGGCAGCCCAAAAACTTTGATAAAAAGAGCCACGGCAGCGTGCCGCTCTATTTGGCACTCGCTAAATCTTATAACTTGTCGACAGCGCGTCTAGGAATGGACCTGGGGTTGGACAAAGTGATTGCGACGATCGAGACGTTAGGTTTTGAGCGACCAATGAAAAAGTACCCATCGCTATTGTTAGGTGCCCAAGGCATGTCACCAATTGAAGTGGCTACTATGTATCAAACGATTGCCGCTAATGGGTTTTTGATGCCAGTGCGGGCGATTCGATCAGTGACTGATAAAGAGGGACGCGAATTGACGCGTTATCCTTTTAAAATTCGCCAGGTTGTAGAGCCTCAATCGATTTATCAATTACAGTATGCAATGCAACAAGTCGTCCAGGTTGGTTCTGCACGTTATGTGAATAGCCAAATCCCTCCCTTCATGGGACTTGCCGGTAAGACAGGCACAACCAATGATCAGCGCGACAGCTGGTTTGCCGGCTTTTCTGAAAATCGTCTAGCAGTTGTGTGGTTGGGCCGCGACGATAATAAAGGGCTGCCTTTTACCGGTAGCGGTGGTGCGCTTCGCGTCTGGACAGATTACATGAAATCGGCCTCACTCGAAAAGCTGCAATCAACAGTACCTGAAGGGATAGAGTTTGTCGGTATAGATCCACAGACAGGGCTGCGTGCTGGTATTGGGTGCACAGATATTTATAATATGCCTTTTCGCACGGGCAGTGCGCCTCAAGTGCAGCTCAATTGCAGTGCACCGCAAGATGTCGCTCCTACAGTGCCTGCGAAGCGTAAACAAAATTGGTTAGAGCGCCTGATTGGCGGTTGATAGAGGATACATATGCACACTTTACTCAGGGAGTCGCGCCTGGTCGCGACCGCACTCGGCGCAGCCGTACTCGTAGGTTGTTCGGCGAATGGTCTGAACAATGTGACCATTGAAGACCGCTCTATTAACAGTGGCGATCGTATTCCACGCAATGTTGAACAGCAAGCTGAGGGTGTTGAAGTCACAGCGCTCAAAGTA